>JAUNUL010000022.1:6933-16199 GCA_030538175.1 Propionibacteriaceae bacterium
TCCGGTGCCTGATCCCACGCTGCCGTTCCTGGGGGTGCACCTCACCCGGATGATCCATGGCGGTGTGCACGCCGGGCCGAATGCGGTGTTGGCGCTGGCCCGGGAGGGGTACCGCTGGCGGGACGTGAACCCGTTGGAGCTCGCCGAGACCCTGCGTTGGCCGGGGTTGGCGAAGCTCGGTCAGAAACACTGGAAGTCCGGCATCGCCGAGGTCGGTCGGTCGATGTCGAGGGCGAAGTTCCTGGCGTCACTGCGAGAGCTGGTGCCGGCGCTGGCTGATGATGCGTTGCGGCCCACCGCCGCCGGCGTACGGGCACAGGCGCTGCGCGCCGACGGGACGCTGGTGGAGGACTTCCACTTCGTGCGGGGCCCGTTCCAGTTGCACGTGCTCAACGCGCCCTCGCCCGCGGCGACCGCGTCCCTGGAGATCGGCCGCCGCATCGCCGACGAGCTCGATCTGGACTAAGAATTCGCGCGCTACGCGCCCCGCGTGGAACGTGGCTGGGGTGGGAACACCACCTCGTTTCCACACGAGCCGCTGTTACCCGGCGCGTTTCGTGCGGAAGGTGGCTCGGTGCGGGGGGCCAGCGGGTGCCCCTAGAAACGTGCTGCGTCAGGAGGTGCGGCCCTCGCCGGTGCGGGCGCGGGGTCCCGGAATCGTCGGCACGAATTTCAGGCCGACGACGCTGCCGATCAGCCCGATGAGGAACACGATCTTGAGCACGGAGACGGACTCGGCGCCGGTGACCATGGCATACGCCACCGTCAACCCGGCCCCCAACCCGACCCACACCGAATAGGCCACGCTGAGCGGGATCCGCTTCATGGCCCAAGCGAGGCCGACCATGCTGAGGGTGGTGGTGACGAAGAACACCACGGATGGCACAAGTTTCGTGAGGCCGTCGGACATGCCGAGCGCGGTCGCCCAGACGGCTTCGAGCACCGCGGAGATGATGAGCACGAGCCACGCCATGTCAGCTCACCACCTTCAGGCCGACGACGCAGCCAATGAGCAGACCGATGAGCAACAGCTTGAGCACCTGCGGCTTCTCCAACCCACGGACCACGGCATAGATGACCGTCAGCGCGGCGCCCGTCCCGGTCCAGACCGCGTACGCCGTCCCGGTCGGGATCTCGCGCATGGCGTACGCCAACCCCAGCATGCTGATGACCAGCGCAACCAGGAAAACGATGGTGGGACGGATCCGCTTGAACCCTTCAGTGGCGTCCAGGGCGATCGCCCACACGGCCTCGAACATGCCCGAGGCGACCAACACAATCCACGACACGACTCACACACTCCTTGTGGTCAGTCTTGTCGCTCAGCGGGTACTGCTCCCTCGTCCGCAGGCCACAGTGGGGCCTCACGACCATCCTAAAGGAGCCTGCCGCGGCGATCACTCAGGTGTGCCGGTCGAGCGCTCACAACCTGATGCACGCCACGCATCAGGTCACCAGCACGGCAGCTGCCAACCTCGGGTACAGCATCAGATGCCGAGCGCTGGGTATTCCTCCAGCACCGAGACCTTCTCGGCCACCAGGGCGTACACCTGCTCACCCGGATGGGGCTTGAGCTCGGCTGCATCGGCGCGGGTGAGCTGTGCGGAGAAATCCCCGTCAGGGCTGGTCAGGTCGACGCGCACCTCGAACCCGAGAGGGACGACGCGCACGACCGTGGCGGCGATGACCGGGGGCGAATCGGGGGCGCGGCGGTTCTCGGCTTCGGTCGCGGTGCGCACAAGGGAGATGTCATGGCGGCGGTACAAGCGCCCGCCGAGATCCGCGACCTCACCCAGGAACGACATGACGAAGTCGTTGGCGGGCTCCTCATAGAGTTCGACCGGGCCGCCGACCTGTTCGATGCGACCGTGGTTCAACACCGCAATCCGATCGGCCACATCCAGCGCCTCGGCCTGGTCATGGGTGACCAGGACCGTCGTCACGTGGACTTCGTCGTGGAGGCGACGCAGCCAGGTGCGCAGGTCGGTGCGTACTTTCGCATCCAAAGCACCGAACGGTTCGTCGAGCAGCAGGACCTCCGGATCCACCGCGAGTGCCCGGGCGAGCGCCATCCGCTGACGCTGGCCGCCCGAGAGCTGGGCGGGATAGCGCTTGTGGAAGCCGCCCAGTCCGACGATCTCCAGCAGCTCGTTGACCTTCTTGTCGATCTCGGCCTTGGGTCGCTTGCGGATCGTCAGACCGAAGGCGACGTTGTCGCGAACGGTCATGTGTTTGAACGCCGCATAGTGCTGGAAGACGAACCCGATCCCCCGCTTCTGGGGTGGTTCATTGGTGACATCGCGGCCGGCGATCACCACGGACCCCTGATCGAGCCGCTCCAGACCAGCGATGGACCGCAACAGCGTGGATTTGCCGGAGCCGGACGGCCCGAGCAAAGCGGTCAACGATCCGGACGGGATATCGATCGAGACATTGTCCAGGGCGGCGAAGTCGCCGTAGTTCTTCTGCGCATCAGTGACGCGGATCATGCTTTCCTCCGGAGGCGATCGAGCAGGGTCATCAGGAGCAGGGCCAGCACGGCGAGCACCATCAATAGCGTTGCGGCGGCGTACGCACCGTAGGTGTTGTGGTCATCGATATAGCGACCGTGGACGAGCAGGGTGAGCGTCTGGGAGACCCCGGGGAAACCGGAGGACACCATGATCACCGCACCGAACTCGCCCAGCGAACGGGCAATCGTCAGGATCACGCCATAGGTCAGACCCCACCGGATGGCGGGCAACGTGATGCGCCAGAACGTCTGCCAGCTGTTCGCGCCGAGCGTCGCCGCGGCCTGCTCCTGGTCGGTGCCGATCTCGCGGAGCACCGGCTCGACCTCGCGGACGACGAACGGCAGCGTCACGAAAATGGTCGCCAGGACCATGCCGGGCAGGGCGAAGATCACCTTGAAACCCGCCTGCTCGACACCGCCGAACCAGCCGCCGGCACCCCACAACATGATCAGTGCGACACCGACGACAACTGGCGAGACCGAGAACGGCAGGTCCACGATCGCCTGCAATGCCTTCTGCCCCGGGAACCGCCCCCGGGCGAGCAACAGTGCGGTGACAACGCCGAACACCACATTGAGCGGCACCACGATCGCGACGATCCGCAGCGAAAGATTGAGCGCGGCGATGGCCGCAGGGGTGGTGATCGACTCCCAGAACGCCAGCAGCCCGGGCTCGAAAGCCCGATAAAGGATGAAGGCGACGGGGACGGCGACCAGCACCAGGAGGTACGCCAGCGCGACCGCCCGGAGGCTCCACCTGGCACGTCGGCTGAGGATCATTCGGCTGCCTCCTCGTGGCGCTGGGTGCGGGCGGCAACCACCCGCAGGACCACCAGTACCGCGAACGAGATCAGCAACAACACCACTGATACCGCCGCCGCGTTCAGCGGCCGGTCGATCTCGATCTGCTGCTGGATGTACTGCGACGCCACCTGCGTCTCACGCGGAATATTGCCGCCGATCAACACCACCGACCCGTACTCCCCGATCGCCCGCGCGAACGCCAGCCCCGTGCCCGAAAGGATCGCGGGCAGCAGCGCCGGCAGCACGATGCGCCGGAAGATGGTCCAACTGCCGGCGCCCAAGGACGCCGCCGCCTGCTCGGCCTCGCGATCAACCTCGATCAGCACCGGCTGCACCGCCCGCACCACGAACGGGAGCGTCACGAAGGCCAGCGCGATCCCCACGCCGACCTTCGTGGCGTTGAGGTGGATCCCCACCGGTGAGTTGGGCCCATAGAGCGACAACAGCACGATCGAAGCGACGATCGTCGGCAGCGCGAACGGGAGGTCGATGAGCGCGTCGACGATCTTCTTGCCGGGGAAGTCGTCCCGCACCAGCACCCACGCGATCACGGTGCCCATGACTGCATTCACCAGCGCGACGACGAACGAGATACCCGCCGTCACCACCAAGGTCCCGACGGCGGCCGGTTCCGTGATGGCCGCCCAGAATGCGCCGAGCCCACCTTCGAGCGAGGCCACCGTGATGGCCGCCAATGGCAGCAACACGATGATGCTGAGCCAGAGCGTCACCACTCCCACCGTCAGCGACCGCCCGGCCCGGCCCCGCGCTCGGGCCGGCGTACGCCTCGGTGCACGCCCGCCGAGCGGCGGGGACGGGGGCGCTGACTCGACCACAGGTGCTGCGGTCGAGTCAGCCACCTGGCTCGAAGAGGTTGTTGTCACCGGCCTGCACTTTCGTAGATCGTGGCGATGGAGCCGCTGCCCTGCTTGAACAGATCGGTGTCGACCTTCTTCCAGCCACCGAGGTCATCGATCGTCCACAGCTTCTCCGGAGTCGGGAAGTCGGTGGCATAGATCGCAGCCACCTCCGGATCGGCCGGGCGGAAACCGGCCTGCGCGAGGATCTGCTGACCCTCGTTCGAGTGCACATAGTCGAGGAACTTCTGCGCCTGGTCCTTGTTCGGCGAGGTCGAGATCACTGCGGCGGGGTTGTCGATCCGGAAGGTCGCACCGGGCGTGACGTGCTCGACTGGGTCCCCCTTGCGTTCGATGAACAGCGCCTCATTCTCATAGCTCAACAGCACGTCACCACTGCCCTGGAGGAACGCCTCGGTCGCCTCACGACCCGACTTCGGCTGGAGCTTCACATGCTCGTGGACCAGCTTCTGCACATAGTCGAGCCCTGCCTGCGGGTTCTTGCCACCCTCGGACTTGGCCGCATAGGGCGCCAGCAGGTTCCACTTCGCCGATCCCGAGCTGAACGGGTTGGGGGTGATCACCTCGACATCGGGACGCAGCAGGTCGTCCCAGTCGCGAATGTTCTTGGGATTGCCCTTGCGGACCACGAGCGTCACGACGGAGCCGAAGGGAATGCCCTTGTGCGGGCCGGCTTCCCAGTTCGGGTCAACGAGGCCGGCATCGACCAGTCGAGTGATGTCCGGGGTGACTGAGAAGTTCACGACATCGGCTTGGGCGCCCGAGGCAACCTTGCGCGACTGATCCCCGGAGGCGCCGTAGGACTGCTGGATCTCGACTCCCTGACCGGCCTCGGTTTTCTGGTACGCCGGCACCAGTTTGTCGTAGGCCACCTTGGGCACGGCGTAGGCATAGAGGCTGAGCGTCACGTGCCCGGACTCACCGCCGCCGCCACCGGCTTGACCGCGGGCCACATCGCTGGAGCCGCCGCCCGGAACGCAGGCGCTCATGGCGAACGCGATGAGCAGGGCGACGACGGTCTTCAGGACTCGGGACATGGACAACTCCTAGGGGCACGGCGATGAACGTTCTATCACCTTTTTCAATAGCCCGATAATCGTGGCCTATGCCGCTCAGGATGCGAGAACGATTTGCTCACGATGAACAGAACTTGGGCCCCGTTCATTGATGGAGCCACCTACTCTGGGGAGCGTGGCGAAGACGATCCGGCGCACGGGCGCCCAGGCCTATCGCGCGATAATGTTCCTGGTGGTCAGTGTCCTTGCCGGGATCCTCGTCGCGGGCCTGTTCCTGCCCTTGGTCAACCTCGCGAAGTCGACGGTCGACACCGCCGCGGTCGCCTCGGAGAACGTCCCGATGGACTTCCTCGCGCCCCCACAGTCGGTGCGCTCGGAGGTCAAGCTGGCCAACGGCGAGACATTGGCGTACTTCTTCGACGAAAACCGCGTCTATGTGCCGCTGGCGGACATCAGCCCGGCCATGAAGCGCGCCCAGCTCGCCATTGAGGACCACAGGTTCTATGACCATGGCGCCTTGGACATGCGCGCCACGCTGCGCGCGCTGGTCCGCAACACCGCTGGCTCGTCCGACGTGCAGGGCGGTTCGTCGATCACCCAGCAGTACGTGAAGATGGTCCAGGTTTCGATCGCTGCGGCCAAGGACGACCGTGAGGGCATCGCTCGAGCCCAAGCCCGCACGGTCGCGCGCAAGGCACAGGAGCTGCGCTATGCGATCGCGGTGGAGAAGCAGCTGAGCAAGGATGAGATCCTCGAGCGCTATCTGAACATTGCCTATTACGGCGACGGGGCCTATGGCGTCGAGGTGGCCGCCCAGCACTTCTTCAACACCTCCGCCAAGGATCTCGATCTGCAGCAGGCGGCCATGTTGGCGGGGTTTGTGCAAAATCCGTACGCCACCAACCCCACCCGCTATCCCTCGATCGCGTTGGAACGGCGCAACGTGGTGCTGAACCGGATGGTCGAGCTCGGTTGGGCGACCAGTGACGAGGCCGCCGCGGCGAAGAACTATGGCTGGGACCAGGCCCGGGTGCGGAACTTCCCGAATGGGTGCGTCGGCACGCGCTATCCGTTCCTCTGTGACTATGTGAAGCGCACGATCGAGAAGCAGCCGTCGTTTGGCCCCACGCCAGCAGAGCGGCTCAGCAACCTCAAGCGTGGTGGCTACACGATTGAGACCAAGATCGACGAGCGCACGCAGGATGCAGCACAGAATGCGATCGACGCCCGCTTGGACCCGCGGGATCCGGTGATCTCGGTGGTTGCGATGGTCGAGCCGGGCACCGGGCAGATCCTGGCCATGGCCCAGAGCCGGCCGGTGATGGGCGACAAGCTGGCGCTGGGCGAGACCTATTACAACTATGCGGTGAACGGCCCGATGTCGAAGAACGACATGGGCGGCGCCGAGGGCTACCAGCCCGGGTCGACGTTCAAGGCGTTCACGGCCGCGGCAGCCCTGGAGAAGGGCATCGGTCTCGGGCAGAGCTATGACGCCGCGGCCAAGATGAACTTCCGCGGCCAGGTATTCCAGTCCTGTGCAGGCTCCTTCCGGTCCCCGGACTATTCGGTCTCCAACTCCACCGGAGTCAACGGGCCGATGAACATGATGCGCGGCATGGCGTATTCGGTGAACACCTATTTCGTGCAGCTCGAACGCCAGGCCGGCATCTGCAACACCACGCGGATGACCGAAAAGCTCGGCGTCGAGCTCGCCTCGCAGGGGTCGTTCAACGACTTTTCGCACTTCCCGTCGTTCACCTTGGGCGCAGCGGAGGTGACCCCGCTGTCGATGGCGGTGGCGTACGCGACGTTCGCAGCTCGCGGCAAGATGTGCGAGCCGGTGATCCTCGAGCGGATGACCGACCGCGATGGCAAGGAGCTCCCCGTCCCGGATGCGAACTGCCGACAGGTCATCGAACCCCGTGTGGCCGATCAGATGAATGCGTTGATGCAGAACGTCATGTCCGGCACAGGCACCCGCGCCGTGGTCCCGGGCGGCTATCCGCAAGCCGGCAAGACCGGCACGACGGATGGCAACCAGGCGGTGTGGTTCATGGGCTACACCCCGACCGTGTCGGCCGCCAGCATGATCGCGATCGACAAGACCCACCCCTATTGGAAGTCCAACAGCTACTACCGCAGCCGCCCGTCGCTCAAGGGCATCCGGTTGCCGTATTCGCGCTATTGGATGGAGGGCTCCGGATCCGGTGACGTCGGCCAGGACATCTATCGACCCGCCATGTCTGCTGCGCTGATCGGGAAGCCCAAGACTGGCTTCGCTCGGGTCTCGACCCCCAGCCGGGACGCGGTCGAGGGCAACTTCAAGCGGGACGACGAGAACAACCGCAGCTCGTCGAGCAGTTCCAGCAGCTCCAGTTCCTCGAGCAGTTCCCAACGCGGCGGCTGAGCCCGCGCCCCCTGCAGGCCACTTCCCTTGACCGATGACCGGCAACCAAGGAGGCAGCATGACCCAGCGAGAACCAGGCACTCCACTGGCCAAGAATTCGGCGGTGCTGGTGGCCGAAGCGAACGCGGTCATTGATTCGATCTCGCAGGCCGAAGCCTCAGCGCTGCTGGACAACCCCCGCATTCTGCTCGTCGATATCCGCGATCCGCGCGAGATCGAGCGGGAGGGCATGATTCCGCATGCCTTCCGGGCCCCACGCGGCATGCTGGAGTTCTGGGTGGATCCCGAAAGCCCGTATTTCAAGCCGGCGCTGGATGACGGGCGTCGGCTGGTGCTCTATTGCGGGTCCGGGTGGCGCTCGGCACTGGCGGCGAAGAGCCTGAAGGAGATGGGACGCACCGACGTCGCCCACCTCGAGGGTGGCTTTTCTGCCTGGAAACGCGCCGGCCATCCGGTCATTGAGCACAGCGCGTGAGCACGGCCCCGCAGATGTCAGAGAGACTGCTTAGACTGCGGCAATGACGAAAACTGCCGGGCGCCTGTGGCCGCTCTATCTGGGCGGATTCCTTGGCCCGTTCGGATCTCCCATCGTCTCCACGATGCTCCCCGAGCTTTCCCGGGACTTCGACGTCTCCGTGAACCTGGCCAGCACGTCCGTGACGTCCTATCTCATCCCGTTCGCGATGCTCATGCTGATGTCCGGGACGTTCGCCGAACGCTGGGGCCGCAAACGCACCGTGCAGTTGGGCTATCTCGCTTATGCGCTCACGTCGGTGGCCTGCGCATTGGCCCCGACGTTCGAGCTGTTCACGCTCTCGCGCATCCTGATGGGCGCTTCCAACGCCTTCACCACCCCCGTGCTCGTCGCGGCCATCACCGACCTGGTCCCCCGCGAACGCCTGGGGCGGGCCCTCGGCATGTTCGGCGCGATGCAGGCCACCGGCCAGGCACTGTCCCCGCTTGCCGGTGGCATCGCCGCGGACCTGCACTGGTCCTTGGCCTTCTATGCCATTGCTCTCGTTGCTCTGGTGCTGGCGGCACTGCCCCCGGAGAACGCGAAGAACCCATTCATGGGCAGCCAGTGGGACCGGTTCAAGGCCTTGGCCAACCGCCAGCTCGCCATGGCCTCGATCACAGCCGCGCTGTCGTTCTTCACCCTCATGGTGGTCGTTGTCGTCGGGGTGCTCTATCTGCGCGACGAGTTCGGCACCAGTCCGACCGTGACCGGTTTGATCCTGGCGATCTTCGGCTTCGCGGGGCTGCTCACCGGCCGCTGGTCCGGCAGCATGATGGACCGCCATGGGCAGCTCAAGGTCGGTGGTCTGGCGCACCTGGTGTTCGGCGTGTTCAGCTCGCTCGTCGGCATCACCGCCATGGTCGGCGGCGCTGTCGGACTGGGGCTCGTCTGCCTGTTCCTGGCGCTGGCGGGCTCCGCCTCGACCGCGACCCGTGCTGTGGTGCAGCAGCTCGCGGTCACCTCAGCACCCGAGAACCGATCCGGCGCGACGTCGGTCATGCTGGCCTGCCAGTTCGGAGGCGCCGCACTGGCACCGGTGCTGTGGACCCTGATCTATCAGGTCGACCACAACCTGGCCATGCTGACCGGCGGCCTCGCCGCGCTGCTCGGTGGCGTGATCCTGTTGGTTGCC
>JAUNUL010000472.1 GCA_030538175.1 Propionibacteriaceae bacterium
TTGAGATGAGTCAACGAATGCTGCTACGCGGGCATCTTGGATGAGTCAACGCGCCATGTTCACCCATAACCCGTTCACACGCTAACCTTATTGTGCCGACTGGGGAATCGGCAGTTTCAGGGGGAGATGGGTCGTGTCTGATCCAATGACGCATACGCCACGACAGCGACAAAGAATGCGGACCGAACGCGAGATCATTCGCGCTGCCCGCCATCTGCTACGCCAGACCGGTGATTTCAGCATCCGATCAGTGGGGGCCGAGATCGGGTTGTCGAGCCAGGGCATGTACCGCTACGTGGAATCCGCGGAGGAATTACGAGCGCTGGTCGCCGAAGAAATCCTGGATGCCGTACTCGCCTATATGGGCGAAGCAGCTGATCGTTACTCGCTGCCCCAGGCCCGGATTGCCGCGTCCTCGGTCGCCTTCCGGACGTGGGCGCTGGCCAACCGCAACGAGTTCCGGCATGTCTTCACCGCCAGTTTCAACATGCCACGCAGCCAAGACCCGCTCAACAGCGCGCAGCGGGTGGGCGCCTATTTCGCACCCCTGTTCGCCCAACTGCAGGCAGAAACGGGCTTTCAGGGGCCAGCGCAGATCGACCCCAAATACGCCGAGTTCGCGCGCGAACAGCTGTCGAAGGGCCCCTATCTTGAGTTGCCCGGCGCCGACGACCTGGGCGTGCTGTGGGTCTTCCAATATGTCTGGACCAGGCTCTACGGCATCGTGGCGATGGAGGCCTTCCACCAAGTGGATGAGCAGAACATCGAATCCGGACTCTTCTTCCGGGTCACCCTCAGTGAGGTGGCGCAGCGGCTAGGCATCGACCAGGAGGCCCTCCTCGACGAGGTTTTCGAAGCCGAACGCAGATATGTCGGGGAGAACCCAGGTGCTTCTCAGGGTCAGGGCGGCCATCAGGCCAACTAGTCTTCGCACATGAGCTACTCCACCCCCATGATGTCGGTCATCCCGGTGCGGCCGTTGAGCATCGGTGACCTCTTCCAATCGGCATTCGCCATCTATCGCAACCGCTTCGCCACCTTCCTGTTGCTGGGCGCGATTCCGAGCATCGTCTCGCTGGTCGTCATGCTGGCCGGCGTCGCGTTGATGGTGGGAGGTCTATTGCCACTGGTGATCAGCCTCGTCCAGGGCAATCCCACCACTGCGGGCCTATCGGTCGCCGCAGTCGCCGGTGGCGGCGCAGTGCTCGTGCTGGGCTCCTTCCTCACCGCGATCTCGACCTATATCTGCAACGCCCTGATCGCGGTGGGCGTCGTGGACGTGGACCGCGGGCTGGCCCCCAGCCTGGGAGACTTGTGGCGCCAGTCCAGGGGCTTGGCCGGACGATCGTTCTCGCTCTACCTACTGGTCATCGCCGCGACGCTGGGCCTCGCACTCGTGCTGATCGTGTTGGGCGCCATCTTCGTGGCGCTCGAGATCTACTGGTTGATCGCGCTGCTGGTGCTGGCCATCATCCCGATCTGGGTGATCGCTCAGGCGCGATTGGGCCTGGTGCTGCAGGTCATCGCCATCGAACAGGTGGATGCCATCGGGGCGATCAAGCGGTGCTGGCGGCTCACCCAGGGCAGTGGCGCCCGCATCTTCGGCCTGCTGGTGTTGGCTCAGATGCTCGTCGGCGTGGCCACCCAAACCATCGGTGGGATTACCCAATCGCTGGCCGGCACCTTCAGTGACCAACTGGCCTCGGCCAATCCCGACCCGTTCGTGATCGCCACGTTGCTGGTACCCATGCTGCTGTTGGGCATCGTCGTCACCCAGGCGTTGGGCGTGCTGGCCGGGCCTTTCGTAGCCATCTACACCGCAGTGCTGTACATCGACCAGCGGCGCCGCAAGGAGGCTGCTGCGGGTCTCCCGATCTTCCAGTAGACCCGCGCCATCAGGCAGGAAAGAGGCGGTCCCGCCCCCACGAGGGAGCGGGACCGCCTTGGTGTTCAGATCAATGGCCCAGGTCTCACGGGATGCGGAA
>JAUNUL010000023.1 GCA_030538175.1 Propionibacteriaceae bacterium
GCAACGGCAAGATCATCCAGGAGCTCGAGTCGTTCTTCCGCGGCGCCGGCTGGAATGTGATCAAGGTGCTGTGGGGCCGCGACTGGGATCCGCTGCTGGCCCAGGACACCGACGGCACACTCGTGCACAAGATGAACAGCACCCCGGACGGCCAGTTCCAGACCTACACCGCAGAGTCGGGGGCGTACATCCGGGAGCACTTCTTCGGCGATCCCCGGCTGACGAAGATGATCGAGGGGATGACCGACGAAGACCTGCAGCGCCTGTCGCGTGGTGGCCATGATTATCGGAAGGTGTACGCGGCCTTCCAGGCTGCGGCCAATCATCACGGTCAGCCGACGGTCATCCTCGCCCAGACCGTGAAGGGCTGGACGATCGAATCGTTCGAGGCCAAGAACGCCACGCACCAGATGAAGAAACTGACCTCGAAGGACCTCAAGGCCTTCCGGGATCGCATCAAGATTCCCATCCCGGATGCGGACCTGGAGGACCCGAACAACCCTCCCTATTACCACCCGGGTGAGGATTCCGAGGTTATTCGGTATATGAAGCATCGCCGCCGCCAGCTCGGTGGCTTCGCACCGCGGCGGGCCGTGAAGCCCCGGGAGTTGGCGCTGCCGAAGGACAAGCTCTATAAGCCGCTGCTCGTCTCCCCCGCCGAGGGCGAGAAGGTGCCAAAGATTGCGTCGACCCAGGCGTTCGTGCGTCTGCTGCGCGATCTGATGCGGGACAAGGAATGGGGCGACCGGATTGTCCCGATCGCGCCGGACGAATACCGCACGTTCGGCATGGACTCCATGTTCCCGACGAACAAGATCTATAACCCCAACGGGCAGATCTATGAATCGGTCGACCGGAAGCTGTTGTTGTCGTGGAAGGAGGCCACGAACGGCCAGCTCCTCCATGAGGGCATTTCCGAGGCCGGCGGGCTCGGTTCGTTCACGGCAGCCGGGACGGCGTACGCGACGCACGGCGAGCCGATGATCCCGGTCTTCATGTTCTATTCGATGTTCGGGTTCCAGCGGGTCGGCGACTTCATCTGGGCCGCCACCGACCAGTTGGCCCGCGGCTTCCTGATCGGCGCGACCGCGGGTCGGACCACGCTGACCGGTGAGGGGCTGCAGCACGCCGACGGACACTCGCCGCTGCTTGCCGCCTCGAATCCGGCGATCGTGCACTATGACCCGGCGTTCGGCTTCGAGATCGCCCACATCGTCAAGGACGGTCTGCGGCGGATGTATGGCTATGGCCTCGACGAGGCGAAGCCACACGGTGAGGACGTTATCTACTACATCACCGTCTATAACGAGCCCGTCGCGCAGCCGGGTCCGCCGGCGGATCTCGACGTCGACGGACTCCTCAAGGGCATGTATCTCTTCTCCCCCGCCCAGGGCAACAAGGACCAGGCGCAGGCACAGATCCTGGCGTCGGGCGTGGCAGTGCCGTGGGCACTCAAGGCCCAGCAGATGCTGCGCGACGAGTGGTCGGTGGATGCCGCGGTGTGGTCGGTGACGTCCTGGAACGAGCTGGCCCGCGAGGCGATGGCCGTCGAGGAGCGGAACTTCCGCCACCCGATGGAACCGAACAAGACGCCCTATGTCACCGAGTTGCTCGCCGACGCCAAGGGCCCCGTCATCGCCGTCAGCGACTATCAGCGCGCAGTGCAGGACCAGGTCCGGCCCTATGTGAAGCACGAGTGGCGTTCGCTCGGCACCGATGGGTTCGGGTTCTCCGACACACGTGCCGCGGCCCGTCGGTTCTTCATGGTGGACGCCGAGTCGATCGTCGTCAGCACTCTTGATGCGCTGGCTCGGCAGGGGAACTATCGCGCGGAGGCTCCCGCCGAAGCGTTCCGTCGGTACAAGATCGACGATCCCCAGGCAGTCGGCCACGTCCAACAGGAGGGTGCGGGCGCGTGAGCCAACCCCTCACCGCCGATCAGGAGCGGTTGCTCGCGGCCATCGTCGCGCTCGAGGCTGGGCGCACGTTTGATGGCAACGAGCCCGCCCTGAACCACGGGCTGATCAGCCAGCTCATCGGGATCGAGGGTGAACCCGGCGACGGGCCGTGGCAGGTGCGTCTCGTCGCCCGGGATGCCCCGCGGATCGCGCTCAGCGACGGCCCGCTGCTGGGGCGCTATTGGGTCGGAGTCGATCGCCAGGGCGAGATCGTCGTCCGCGTTCGGGATGGGCTGCTGGTCTCGATGGAGTACGCCTGGTCCGGCGCGGAGCCCACCGGTTGGCCGGAGCCCGGGGACATCGTCACCGACTGATCGATCCCAGACGGTCGCACCCTCGTGCTCGAAGCCGCCGAGCGATGCGCTCGATCAGCCTCTTCAGAGGCTTGGTCTCGTACTGCAGCACGAGGCGCACAGGCGCCGGCATGCCTAGGGTGAGCCACATGGAGAACCCCGGCGCCTCGTTCGACCGCCTGCTCATGTGGGCACGCCGTCATGTCGTGGCCGTCGACGTGGCGTGGGCGGTCGCCTGGACGGGGCTCGCGCTGCTGTTTCAGCCGCCGTTCGATATGACCCCGGCCATGGAGGCGTGGTGGCTCGCGCTCGCGGTGGCGATGGGTGTCGCGTTGACGATGCGGCGCACCCGCCCGCGGCTGGTCATCGCCGCGCTCGGCGTGCTCATGGTCATCCATCTGCTCGTGCTCGATGTCTTCACCATGCTGTCGGTCATCGCGACGGGGGCGGCGGCGTACACAGCCCACGCCCTGCTGGGTCGACGCGAGCGACGGCTGGTCACGGCCGTCGTGGCGATGGGGACAACGTGGGCGGCGCTCAACTATGCCCAGGACATTGTGCAGTTGGCGTGGTGGCAGCGGTGGCCGGTGGTGCTGGTGCATTGGTTGATCGTCGCGGTGTTCTGTCTGCTCGGGGCGCTGGCCCGCAAGCGTCGGGAAGAGCTCGCCCGGGCCGTGGAGCGGGCTGAGTTGGTCGCCCAGGGTCAGGCCCAGGAAGTACGCCTGGCCACCCTCGGCGAGCGCACGCATATCGCCCGGGAGATGCACGACATCGTCGCCCACTCACTCGGGGTGATCATCGCCCAGGCCGACGGCGGCAGGTACGCCGCAGCCGCCGACCCCGCCGCGGCCGTCCGGTCGCTGGAGACGATCGCGAACCTGGGGCGTACGTCCCTGGCGGAGATGCGGGAGCTCCTCAGCGTGCTCCGCCACGACGACACCCGGGACTTCGTGCCGGCCCCATCCCTGGCGGACCTCGACGAGCTGGCGGAGGACTATCGCAAGGCTGGGCTGCGCGTACGCCTCACCGAGACCGGCACCCCGGTCCCCCTGCCGGACACGATGGCGCTGACGGTCTATCGGGTCGTGCAGGAGTCGCTCGCGAACGCCCTCAAGCATGGCGGGCGGACGACTGTGGACGTCCGCCTCACCTGGCCGGACGGTCCCCCACACGCACTCGTCATCACCGCCCGGAACCCCCTGGCGGACCCGAACCCCGGCGCTGATCTCGATCGCGAAGCCAGTCCGCCAGGCCACGGCCTGGTCGGCATGCGCGAGCGCGTGACCCTGCACGGCGGGACCCTGACGGTCGGTCCAGAGAGCGGGCTCTGGCACGTGCGCGCGGAGATCCCGCTTGCCTCTGAACGACCGGGGTCCTAGTCACGTCTGGCTGGCGTACTGGGGAGCGAGCACCTCCATCTGCTCGATCACCAACTTGACGGCCTCGGGCTGTTTGTCCGGTGGGTACTTGTATCGGCGCAGCAGCCGCCTGATGGCGGAACGCAGCTTGGCCTGGACGCCCTCGCGGCGGGTCCAGTCGGTCCTCGTGTCGCGCTGCATGACGCCCACGAGCTCGCGGGCGATCTGGGCGAGCACGTCCTCGCCCTGTTCGAGGACGGCGGATTCGTTCTGACTGACCGCGTCATAGAACGCGAGTTCGTCGTGGGTCAGCGGCGGGGTGAACCGGTTGCCGCGCTGGGCTTCGGCGGTGACCTCCTCGGCGAGTTTGGCGAGCTCGGCGAGGACTTCGGCCATGGTGAGTTGCTGGTTGGTGTACCGCCGCATCAGGTCGCCGATGCGTTCGCTGAACGTCTTGCGCCGGACAACGTTGTTGGTGGTCGCCCGCGTCGCCTCCTCGACGAGCATGTCGCGGATCGCCTCGATGGCCAGGTGGATGTTGTCGGATTTCCCGGCCGCCGCGAAGGCTTTCGCGTTCAGCTTGCGCAGGTCCGGCAGCGGGATGCCGGCGACCTTGTAGATGTCGGTGATGTCCCCCGCGCTGGTGGCTTCGGCCATTGCGCCGCGCAGCGTACGCACGATCTCCTCGGGGATCGGTTGGCCGTTCGCCTTGCGTTCGGCGGCGTCATATTTCGCCATCCAGACGCGGACCTCTTCGAAGAAGCGGGCGTCCGCGCGCAGGTCCGCGAGGGTTTCCGAACCGCTCGCGATCGCCCACATGCGACTCAGCTGGGAGGAGAGTTTGCGATACCGATCCCCTAGCGTGTCCTCGCCCTCGGCGACCTGGTTGCCGGGGGTGTTGGGGCTGCGAAGGTGCTCGACTGCTCCCCCGAGGGCCCTCAGCAGGCGGTTGGGGGCGTTGGTGAGCAGCAGCGTTCGCCAGTCGAAGCCCTGCAGCAGGGCACCCAGCCGGGTGATCAGGTCCCGGGTGACCGCGGCGGCCTCGTCGAGGTCACGGCCGAGTGGCTTGCTCTGCTGGTCGCTCGGGCTGTATTCCAGCAGCGCTTCCCGCAGGTTGTCGGCGAGCGGGGCGTACCCGATCATGAGCCCGTCCTGCTTGCCGCGGAAGGTCCGGTTGACGCGCGCGAGGGTCTGCATGAGCAGGGCACCCTTGAGCGGGCGGTCGAGGAACAGGGTGTGCAGGGGCGGTGCGTCGAAGCCGGTCAGCATCATGTCCTTGACGATGACCAGCTCGAGCGGGTCGGTGACGTCTTTGAGCCGGTTCTTGATGACCTTGTTCTCGGAGTCGCGGCGGACGTGGTCCTGGATGGGTGGGCCGTCGGAGGCGTTGCCGGAATAGACGACCTTGATGGCGCCGGTGGTGATGTCGTCGGTGTGCCACTCGGGGCGCAGGGCGACGATTTCGGCGTACAGGTCCGCGCAGATAGCGCGGGTCGCGCAGACGATCATGGCCTTGCCGTAGGGCGTGGCCGTGTCGGTCGGGTCGGTGGGTTGGAGGGCTTCTGCCACGGCCGTACGCCGCAGTTCCCACTGCTCGACGATGTCCTTGGCGAGCGCCTTGAGCCGGGCGGGGGCGCCGTAGATCGCGTTGATGACGGCGACGGATCGTTCGACCCGGTTGCGCTCGATGTCGTCGAGGCCGCGGGTCTCCTCGTCGGCGAGGGCATCGAGTTGTTCCTCGGTGACCTTGTCGGACAGCTTGACCTGGATGAGCCGGGGCTGGAAATAGACGGGCACGGTGGCGCCGTCGGCGACGGCGCGGCTGAGGTCATAGATGTCGATGTAGTCGCCGAACACCTCGCGGGTGTTGCGCTCGGTGTCGCTGATCGGGGTGCCGGTGAAGGCGATGAGGGTGGCGTTGGGCAGCGCGTCCTTGAGGTGGCGGGCGTACCCATCCAAGTCGTCGTAGTGACTGCGGTGGGCCTCGTCGACGATGACGATGACGTTGCGGCGGTCGGTGAGCAGCGGGTGGTCGAGGCCGGCGTCGCGTTCGTCCTGTTCGCGGCCGAACTTCTGCAGGGTGGTGAAGATGATGCCGCCGGAGTTGCGGGAGCTGAGCTCGGCGCGCAGCTCGGAGCGGCGTTTGATCTGCAACGGCTTCTCGGCGAGCAGCGTGGACCGGTTGAACGTTTCGAACAGCTGGCCGTCGAGTTCTTTGCGGTCGGTGATCACGACGATCGTCGGGTTGAACATGCCGGGGTGGGTGACGATCAGGTTGGCGTACAGCTCCATTTCCATGGACTTGCCCGAGCCCTGGGTGTGCCAGACGACGCCGGCTTTGCCGTTGGATTCCATGGCGCGCAGGGTGCTGTTGACGGCCTTGCGGACGGCGAAGAACTGGTGCGGTTTGGCGATCCGTTTGATGAGGCCTGCGTCCGTGGCGTCGAAGGCCGTGTAGTGCGCGACGATCGGGATGAAGCGCTCCGGATCGAACAGGCCGAACGTCAGGATCTCGAGCTCGGGGTTCTCGGCGCTGATCTCGACGGGCTGTCCCTGGTCGTCGACATTCCACGGTGAATAGTGGTTGAGGGGCGTGAACGGTGTCCCGTACTGCGCGAAGATCCCATCGCTGATCACCGTCGCCACGACCGTGCGGAACGCCATCGGGAATTCGCGGCGATAGGTGTCGAGTTGGGCATGCGCCTTCGCCACAGTCGCCTGCTTGTTGCCGGCCTGCTTGAGCTCCACGATCGCCAGCGGCAGACCGTTGACATAGAGCACGGCGTCGAGGCGGCGGTAGTGCTTGTTGTCCTTGAGCCGCACCTGCCGGATCGCGTGATAGGTGTTCTCCTCCGGATGGAGCGAGATGAGCCGGAGCGTCGGGGTCTCCTCCCGGCCGCTCGTGTCCGTGTACGTCAGCCCCCGGAACCCGTGCACCAGATGGTCATGGAACGCCTTATTCTCGGTGAGGGCGTCCTGCGAGCGCGGCTGGAGAATGTCGGCCAGGGCTTGGAGGAGATATTGATCGGGTACGCCCGGGTTCAGCCTCCGCAGCGCCATCAGGAAGTCCTCCTGATGCACCAGATCGGCGAGCGACGGACGCTGGGCCTCGAACTCGCTGCCTGTCCTGGGACGCCAATCGAGGTCGGCCAGCCATTCGAGCATGGCGTCTTCCCATTGGGATTCGGTGATCACAACTCGCCTTTCATGTCATTGGAGTCGAGATGACCGTCATCCAGGCGAGCAAGCAATTCGTCGCTGATGAGCGCTCCTGCGGAGTCGAGGTCGTATCGATCCGGCCAACTGCGCACTAACGGCTCGAGGTCTTGTCTGAAGCTTGGGTCATTGAGTTTGCGATGCAGGTTCTCTCGTGCCCGGGCCGCAGTGAGCCCGACCGGCCGGTACGGCTCGAAAGCAGCGATCACGGCGAGTGGGTCCAGACCGAGATGATCCAGCGCCAGCCACATGTCGAACAGGTCCCGACCCTTCGACCGCTGATAAAGCGCCCGGATCTTCGTCGCGATGAGCTCGGGCGTTTGGAACGTCAGGACCTGGGCGGTCCCGGACCACCAGGACGACTCCACACGATGCTCAAGGCGAATCGGTTGGAGAGCTGGCGAACGCTCGTGGGTGTTGACCTCGATCTTGAGCCGAAGGGGGACGCCCGTTTCGGCTGTCGTGCGCCAATAGACCTTTGGATGCTGCCCGATGCGGGTCCTGACATCGAACCCAAGGCTGGTTCCTACGCGCGTGAGCGCCTGTGTCAGCGGAGCAATCCCGGCCGCGGAGGTCCGCACATAGTCGAGATCCTCACTGTAGCGATAGGCCCGATCGAGATGGAGTTTGTGCAGGGCCGTTCCACCCCGAAAGACGAGTTCAGAACTCAGGTAGTCATCGTCCGCGATCGCACAGATTGCCCGTGACAGAAGCAGATCCTGCTCGACCTGTTCTCTGGTCGACCAGTCTCGCTCGACACCCCAGGCCGTGATGGCGTTGGCGGGAATCATAGGTCGGGCTCGACTTTCCGATTCACATACACAAGCCACGCCTCGTCAACAGGACCCGAGGCCTGACCAAGTGGATCCAGCCTGGACGGCGTCGCGCCTGCTGCCTGAGCTGCTCTTCTGATCTGCTCCAGATCCTCGAAATCCCCGAACCGTTCCAGCAGGTATCCGATCCGACGAAGGGCTGCTGCGGGATACACGTCGGCCAACCGAACGACATCCTGCGCTCGGAACTGATCAAGTTCGGCCAGTTCGCAGATCACTGTGGCTGCGTTGTCGATGCCACCGGCGCGACGGATATCCGCCGCAATGTCCAGCGCTGTCGCGGCCACGGTGGAAACCTGCGCGGTCCCAGACCGGGTCGGGAACTGGGCTCGGGGGATCTGTTCGACATCACGTTGGGCGAACTCGAATCGGGTGCGCCCGACGGCCCTATCACGCACGTGACGGGTGACGGCTACCTGGAAGACCTGGGGCGCCTGATGAGCCGCACCATGAAGGGCGGCCGCCGAAAGCCACCCAACGTAGTAGTCCACGTCGAGGTAACCCATCATGGCGTCGATGATTTCCAATCCTGGCGGCGCTCCCCAGGTTCGATACTCCGGCGGAACCGGCACCCAGAGGCCCCGCACCGGCATGATCCATTCGTTGCGCCGAGCTGGTGCGTTCAGGCGCCGACGGACCTGGTCCGCGGGAACCTGCAACAGCTCGGCTAGGTCACCGACCGTGAACGCCGATCGGCCGTGCGCCAGCGCCCAGTCCGCAGACTCGGATGCCCGAACAGCTACTCTCTCCATATTCACAATCGTCACAGAATCTGTGACGTTCTGCAATCTAGCGAGAATGCTAGCTCTGGGGGCGCAACCAGGCTCTGGACCGCGTCGGACTTGGGCAGGTCGGCCGCAAGCTCGTCCGCCACCTCATCGATCTCCGACAGCAGCTGTGCCGAGGAGCCATCGCCCGTCACGCGGAGCACCAGGATCTCGCGAGGCAATACGCCTTCGTCATCCAGCAGTTCGGGTGCGTGGGTCGATAGCAGCACCTGCATCGTGGCATCGCGCTGGGCGACGGCCAGCATGGTTGCCAACATGCGAACAATCGCTGCATTGAGGGACAGCTCCGGCTCTTTGAGCAGAAGCACACCACGGTTAGCCGGGGCGCTGACCAGAGTCCAGAGCAGTCCGATAAGCCGCAGCGTCCCATCGGAGAAATCGACCTCGTTCTGTTTGGCCTGCCGCTCCCGCCAGTTGCGATAGCCGGCGATCAGATGGGGTTGCCCCGTGGCATCAACCTCGATCGTCAATGACTCGAAATCGGGCACCACAGGCTTGAGAGCCTTCTCCATTCGGCGCAGCCATGCATCCCTGGTCTTCTGTGGTGTCGCATTCATCTGAGCAATGAAGTCACTGCCGTGCGCCTCGCCGCTCGCTCCCGCCAACCACCGTGGATTCCTGATGACTTGGGGGACGAGGTGGACATAGCGGACCTTGGAGAAGTATTCCGCCAGCGGCCGAAAGGACTGATTCGCAGAGATCTGTTCCAGATGTGTTTGCGTCAGTCTCTCGGGGTCCTCAACATCGTTCGCATCTGGGCGCCGAAGGATCTCCTCGCCGTTCTTGATGACGACTTCTTCGTGGACGATCGGCTGGTTCTTCCCACCCTGTGCCCCTTTGACGGACAGGATGTATTGCCGCGTGTCCTGGCCGTCGGCGAGCGTGAAGTCCACGACAAGTCGGCCACCGGCATTGTTCCGTGCGAACAGGCTGCGAACCTTGGACAGACCGCCTCGACGGTCCAGCGCGGACGAGAGTCCGCCGCCGGAGGCAGCAAGGTCCCCCATGAAGCGGAACAGGTCCAAGAGGTTGGACTTGCCGGACGCGTTCGGCCCCACGATGAACAGTCGCGAGTCAACGAGGACGTTGATGTTCTTGAAGTTCCTCCAGTTGGACGCCCCGACGCGCGTGATGCGCATCAGCCGCCTCCTCTCATTGCGGTGAGTCCGATCAGTGCTGGTCGGTGGCTCTCTCCGGATTGACGAACGTCATGATTTCCGTGACGTTCGTCAATCCAGCCGAGAATAGGATTCGGGTCGCGCAGCCAAAATCGTCCTGGTCATGAAGCTACCGCCCGTCGTTGACGTCTGCGAGGCGCATCGACCACAGCGAGCCTTCGACCTGCTCGATGGCATCGCGTACGCGGAGTCGCCCATCCATCAGTGCCGGCAACAGAGTGTCTCTGAGCTCAGTAAGGGCGGCGGACTCTCGGATGGCGGCTTCAACAGCTTCTCTGATGGAAACCACATTGCTGGACAGCCTCACGGCGGTCTCCTGATCCGCCCAGCGGACAGGCGCCTCGCTCAGGTCTGTCCACGACGCCCGCGGCATCTTCGTGCCTGCACTGCGGGCCGTGCTGTGATCAACAACTTCCGCAGAACTTGCGGCGGCGAGGACATATCCGGCCAGGTCAGGATCCCTCGCTCGCAATACCAGGATGTCGGTCGAGCACATGCCCTCGACCGGTGCCGACACCACTTTGTGAAAGTAGGGACGGAGCTTCCCGAAGAGTACGTCCCTGGCACTGAACACGGACTTAGCGCTGGTCACCTCATCGCTCACCCCTTGTTGTTGGAGCCACATGTGCTGACGACCCAGGTGTTCAAGACCCACATACGGAATGCGGCCCTGAGGTCGAACTTGTTCCCGAATGTTGAAGCACAGGTCTCCCAGGACAGTCGTCGACGGCGGGAGTGCAGAGTACAGGCTACGCACAAGAGAGTCGGAGGTTTCAGCGATGCGCGAGTTGGCGGCGATCTTGTCGTCCAGCGCCCCCAGCACCTCGGCGATGGCTCGCTGCTCCGAAAGTTCAGGTATAAGTAACTCGAACTCGAGAATTCGATTGGGACTAGTGTGGCGAACCGTCGTTCCCGTTGCTGACGCCAGGACAAACTGATGATAATCAGCGAGACGCATTCTGTAGGACAGAAATCGCAGGTCTACAGATCCGTTCTTCACGATAACGTGCCCGATCCGCTGATTGTGCAGATATGTGATTCCGTCGTTGGGAACGATGGCCCAGTTCCCGAGTGTGTCACCAGCCTTGCTCAGGTCAGTCATGGTCACAACCGCGGAACCAGGCGGGAGTTCCCAGTGCGCATCATATTCAGCTTGAAAGGTCTTGGCGCGACTGGGCCGAAATCCCTCTGAAATCGAAAAATTTCCCGGGGTGAGAAGCGTCGGAAACTTCGAGTCAACCGAGAAAGATTTCCCGGGGAAGGCAAACCCGTGTTTGATCTCGACCAAATCCCTAAGGGCGACCAATCTCTCCATCACAACCTCCCGAGCTGCTGGCGTACGACCGCCTGCAGACGATCCGATTCCCGGAACTGCTCCTCGAGCTCAGCCGTGAGCCGCGCGATCTTCTCGTCCAGCGGTTCGCCGTCGTCCTCGGTTTCGGCCATGCCGACGTACCGGCCGGGGGTGAGGGCGTACCCCGCTTCCTTGATCTCCGCCAACGTGGCGGACTTGCAGAAGCCGGGGACGTCGGCGTACTGCTCCGACGAAACGACTGACTCGTCCGCGGGTGCTGCGTCGTCCGCACCCGTCACATCGACGGTGCCCAGGGGGAGGCGCTGCATGCCGCGCCAGGCGTGGTACGTGTCCGCGATCTTGTGGATGTCCGCGCTCGAGAACGCCCGCTCGGCACGGGTCACCATGTGACCCATCGACCGGGCATCGATGAACAAGACCTGCCCGCGCCGATCAACCGACCCACCCTGACCGGCGCTCTTGTCCTTGGCGAAGAACCACAGACAGACCGGAATGCCAGTCGAGCGGAACAGCTTCTCGGGCAGCGCGATCATGCAGGCGACGAGATCGTTCTCCACCAACTGCGCGCGGATCTCACCCTCTCCCCCGCTGTTGGTCGTCATCGACCCATTCGCCAAGACGACACCAGCCGTCCCGCCCGGTGCGAGCTTGGAGATGATGTGCTGCAGCCACGCATAGTTGGCATTACCCGCCGGCGGCACGCCATAAACCCAGCGTGCATCGTCCTCGTTGCGGTTCCAGTCCTTGATGTTGAACGGCGGGTTCGCCATCACATAATCCATCTGGACACCCGCGTGATAATCGAGCGCGAAGGTGTCACCCCAGGTTGCGGCGAGATTGCCGTTGAGCCCGTGAATGGCGAGGTTCATCTTCGCCATGCGCCACGTCGACTCATTCAATTCCTGGCCATAAACGGACAGGTTCGACGGATCCTCGTCGTGCGCCGCAAGGAACTTCTCGGCCTGCACGAACATGCCACCCGACCCACAACACGGGTCATAGACCCGGCCCTTGTGCGGCTGCAACATCTCCACGATCACGCGAACGACGCTGGCGGGCGTGTAGTACTCCCCACCACGTCGTCCCTCCGCCGAGGCGAACTTGGCCAGGAAATACTCATAGACCTCACCCAGCAAATCCCGCGCCTTCGAGGCCCCCTGGCCCGTGAACTGCACCGAGTTCAGCAGATCCAGCAGCTCCGCCAGGCGCCGCTGGTCGACATTGGGGCGATTGAACAAGCGCGGCAACGTGCCGGACAACGACGGGTTCGCGCTCATCAACAGGTCCATCGCGCCATTGATCCGCTGCCCGATCGTGGTCTCCGACGTGACCTTCGCCAGCTGCACCAACGACTCCCAGCGCGCCTCAGGATCGACCCAGAACACGCCCGAGCCGGCGTACTCATCCGGATCCTCCAACGTCTCCGCGATCTCGTCCTCGTCAAAGCCATCGGCCTGCAACTCATCGACGATCGCGTTGCGACGTTCGGTGAAGGCGTCGGAGACATACTTGAGGAAGATCAACCCCAGAACCACGTCCTTGTATTGCGACGCATCCATCGACCCCCGCAGCTTGTCCGCCGCTTTCCAGAGCGTGTCCTTCAGTTCCTTCGGCGTCGATGGGATGAGCATCTCGGCCTGTTTCCTTGCTGCCACTTAACGGCCTTTCTCGTGGAGTGTTGGGGATTCAATGACGGTGATGGCCCCCGAGAGGACCGAACGGGTGACCAGCCGACGGAGCTCGTCCGCTTCGGCCTGACGGCGCCGAAGGTCAGCCTCCAGCGCATCGAGCCGGTCGAGGATCGCGCTGGCGTGATGCTCGTCGATCTGCAGCACCGGCAGCTCCCAGGTCTGCCATTGGGCGTTCCCGGGCGGGAGCCGGTTGATGGCGGCCGCGACCGCGCTGGGCGCGAGCTTGGGTGAGGTGACGCGCAGGACGCGTGCCGGGTACGCCACCGCCGACCCACCCGCCGCATCCACCACGGCCCTCGGCGTGGCCTTGGTGGTGAAGACAACATCCCCCGGCTCGGTCAGCTTCACCGACGGGACCGCCAGGGTCAGCGCCAACAGATCAACCGAGTCGGCGACCCCAGCCGCGACGGCCTCCGCGGTCCACAGGCGCGTCGAGCCCGCGGGCAGCTCGGGCACGCGCGTGCCGGGCAGCAGTTTGACCAGGCCGTGGCGCTGGGCATCCCCCATCCGCGCCGAGCACGGCGCCGCCTGCTCTGCCGCCAGTGCCGTGAACGGAAACGGGTCCGGCAGCGGTTGGAGCAGCCCCGCGCGCAGGTCCGCGATCCGGGCCGCATCCCCGGCGGGATCCAGCGCGTACGCCACCGCCCGCGCCCGATCATGCGCCACGAGCGAGCCACCCCGGCTGATGGCCTGCCGCCGATCGGCGAGTTCGAGCACGTCGAACGCACGCCCCGACACCGGTCCCGCGGCCGCAACCAGATCATCGACGAACGACAGCTGCAGCGGCCGGTCGAACGCACGGCCCGAGATGTCACCGACGAGGAACGCCCCGGCCCGACCCACCGGGTGCGGGTCCGGCTGCACCATCAGCCACACCGCCAGGTGCTGGCGGGCGCCGCCCCTGGTCAGCCCGGCCGGGAGGCGGACGATGCCCCGCACCACACCGCCACGCAGCAACTCGTCGCGTCGCTCAGCAGCGGCCAGCGGATCGGTGAGGAGCGCTGCCGGGCCGATGACGACGGCGCAGGCATCGACGGGCAGCTCGGTGGCTACCTCGTGCAGGAGGTCGAAGGCGGCGCTCGGGTCGCCGGGCAGGCGTATCAACACCACACTCCCCTCCGGCACCGACCACTCCTGAGCCAACGGGACCACGCGCGGCCGGATGCCCTGCGTGCGATAGCGCCGCACCACGTCACGGGGCGGCGAGGACCACGGCAGCACCAGCGCAGGGGTCGGGAAATCCTCATCCGCGGTCAGCGAGAGCACCACATCCGCACACGTCCCGTCGACATCGACGAGGCAGCCGTCCACCCCGAGGACACCCCGGACCACCTCGGCCAGGGCGGTCGTTAGGTGCGGATCAAGGCGTTCGTCATGCGCGGTCGAATGGCGGTGGAGGGCGTCGTGAAGCCGTTCGTACGCCGCCCGCGGGTGCCACGCGGCATCAGCGACAGCATCCGCCTCCGCCGCCAATGGGGCGAGCGTCGCCGCGTCGAGGGCTTCCACCTCGCTGAACAGGAAGTCGTCATCGGGGTCGAGCTCATCGACGGCGTCGAGCAGGTCGTCACGATCGAGCGGGCCGACCGGCTCATCCAGGAGCGTGCGGGCGGTGAGCAGCGCCATCAGCTGCGCCAGCCGGTCCGGATCCTGATCCGCAGCCGTGACGGCATGGACCGCCAACTCCGCGCGCGGATCCGGATTCTTGCCGCGTCCCGTGCGTTCGAGATAATCGACGATCTCCGCCCCCTCGAACCGCCCGTCGGGCAGCGGGTCCGGGAACACCAGACCATCCTTGTCCCGCTGGCGCCACATCGAGACCACCGGACGCTGCACCCGAGCCAGCGCCGCCACATCGGCGAGCGACAACGTGATCGTGCTCATCAGCGGCTCCCTTCGTGCCTGGACAGGAACCAACCTAGACCTTGGCATGCAGATTTCCTAGCTCAATAGTGATAAGGGGGCTTATCAGGCCTCCCGCTATGCTGATTCCCGCCTGTCCTCCATCGTGGGTTTCGACGACGCCGGCGACAAGCGCCGGACAGCGACCCAAGGAGTGATCCCATGAACACGGTGACCCGTCTCGGCCTGGCTCTGTCCGCAGTTCTGCTCACCGCAGGATGCGCAGGCCTGCCTGCCAGCACCACCACGACGGCCCCCGTCGGCGACAACCGCCCTGCGACGAGCGCGCCAGCGGCGCCCACCACCACCGAGCCCGCGCCCAGCCCCACCCCCACCAACAACGGCGTCGCCGCCCTCGGTGAGACGTACCTCTGGACCGACGGCCTGGCGGTCACCGTGTCGAAGCCGTCGCCGTACAAGCCGTCGGAGTACGCAGCCGGCGCCGACGAGTTCAAGCAGTCGGTCGTGTTCGACATCACGATCGTCAACAACACGGGCGGCACCTGGGATCCGGGCATGTTCCAGGCCACCGTGCAGTCCGCCAACCAGGAAGGCTCACGGATCTTCGACTCCAGCAACAACCTCGGCGAGCCGTCGACCAAGCTCCTGAACGGCCGTGAAGCGACCTTCAAGCTGGCCTTCGGCGTGGCCGACCCCGCCGACATCGTCATGGAAGTGACTCCCGACTGGGACCACCAGTCCGCGATGTTCCACAACTGAGCACGACCCCTGCCCCACCAAGGGCACCCAATCGTCCGCCCCGCGGGGGAGGCGGACAGGGTCCGGTACGCCCACTCGGCGTACCGGACTCCTCCCGTTCGCCACGTGACGATGGCAGCGGGAGTTCAATTGAAGGATTTGACGGTGAGCGACAGTCCTGACGACGAAATCTTCGCTCAACCGGACGCTTCGGCCTGGGTGGGGCTCAGCGCGAGGACGATGCACCCAACGATCGCAGCAGCCGCGCCTGCAGCGCCGATGAACTCCAGACCCGGAACGATCATGCCGCCGTGCCGATACCAGAGTGCGGAAGCCACCAGGGTCAGCACAAGAGCACCCGCCACCGCCCAGCGCAACCAGGTCGCCGGGATGACCGCGTGCTCCGGGCCGGCCGACATCGAGACAGCCACGACGCCGACCGTGGTGATGGCGATGCCGAGCCAGTCTCTCCTCGTAGGGCGCAACCCAAGTGTCGGGATGCCGATCAGAATGGTGACCGCCAAGGACGCCGCGGCATACAACACCATCGCCGACACAGCGGCCAGGAACGCGAGGGTTGACACGCTGTTCAGGCTACTGCCCGCTGCGCTCCCAGATTCCGGCTTGGGCTGACAGCCGGAAGGTCCCCGTGACCGGGTCAAACGCCAGATCATCGCTGTCGAAGACGTCGGCCAGCAGTCCGCGATCAACCAGTTCCGCGGGGGTCCCGTCATGCAGGTTGCCCGAGCGGTCCAGCAGCCAGAGCCGATCGGCCAGCTGGAGCATGAGCTCCACCTCGTGGGTGGAGATCACGACCACGACATCCTGCTGGGTCGCGATGCGACGCACCAATCCGGCCAGCGCCACCCGACCCGGTGCATCGAGGAAAGCGCTCGGCTCGTCCATGAGCAGCAGCCGCGGTTCCTGGGCCAGCGCACGGGCGGTCATGATCCGTTGGCGTTCACCGT
>JAUNUL010000473.1 GCA_030538175.1 Propionibacteriaceae bacterium
CGGCCTGCCCGGGCCCCGCGGCAGGTCGGGATCGATCTCCGCGACTCTGAGATTCTCGTCAGCCTCGAGGAGGCACCCGAGCGCCGGTTGCGGATGTCGGATCTGGCGGACAAGGTCCACCAGTCCAGGTCCAGGCTCACCCACACGATCGCTCGCATGGAGAAGGCGGGCCTGGTGGAGCGCGAAGCCTGTCCGTCCGACCGTCGTGGGGTCTGGGCGCGGTTGACCGATACCGGATTCGAGTTGCTCAAGGACGCCGCCCCGAGCCACGTGGAGTCGGTGCGGGAGTCCTTCGTGGAGGCCGTGGAGCCCGAGGATTTCCGTGCGCTCGGGCGTGCCTTCGAAGCCGTGCTCGCTGCGGAGTAGCCCGCCTCAAGGGGCACCCGGAGGCACCCTGGAACCCGGCTGGAGCGGGCGTACGTCGGTGGCAGACTGGCCCCATGACTCCCGAACTCGACTCCTCGACCCTCACCCGCGCGATCTATTCGACTGACTCCAGCCTTTATCGCGTGGTGCCCGAGGCCGTTGCTTTCCCTGCGTCGGTTGAGGAACTCGAGTCGGTCGTGCGTGCGGGTTTTGCATCGGGTACGCCGATCACCAGTCGCGGTGCGGGAACCTCGTGCGCCGGCAACGCCGTGGGCCCCGGTGTTGTGGTGGACCTGCGACGCCACCTGCATGAGGTGCTGGCGATCGACCCGGCAGCCCGGACCGCGCGCGTCCAGCCCGGCGTCGTGCAATCAGCACTGCAGAAGGTCGCAGCCCCCCATGGCCTGCGCTATGGCCCCGACCCGTCCACCTCGAATCGCTGCACGATCGGCGGGATGATCGGCAACAATGCGTGCGGCCCCAGGGCCCTGGGCTATGGACGCTCGGCGGACAACGTTGTCGCCCTCGACATCCTGCTCGGCAACGGTGAGCGGCTCACCGTCACCTCCGGCGAACCGGCCCCGGAGTCGCCCACCCTGCAGGCACTGAAGGACCTCGTGCAGGCCAATCTCGCGCTGATCCGCACCGAGTTCGGCCGCTTCGGTCGCCAGGTATCGGGCTATTCCATGGAGCACCTGCTGCCGGAGAACGGCTTCGATGTCGCCAAGTTCCTGGCCGGGACCGAGGGGACGCTCGCAGTGATCCTGGAGGCGACCGTGCGGCTGGTCTCCGATGCCCCGTTCAAGACCATGATCGCCCTCGGCTATCCGACCATGGCGGACGCCGCCGACGACACCCCCGCGATGCTGCGTCACCGCCCCACGGCCGCGGAGGGTTTGGACAAGCGCATCGTCGATGTTGTCGCCCGCACCCAGGGTGCCGGCGCCGTGCCGCGGCTGCCCGCGGGCGAGGGTTGGGTGTTCGTTGAGCTCGTCGACGATGACGAGACCCTTCTGGCCGAGCGCGCGCAGGCGTTGCTGGCCGACACCTCCCACGGCGACGGCTGGATCGTGACCGATCCGGTCGAGGTCGCCGCGCTGTGGAAGATCCGCGCCGACGGGGCCGGCCTGGCCGGCGTCAGCCTCGACCGACCCGCGTACGCCGGCTGGGAGGATGCCGCCGTGCCGCCGGAGAAACTGGGTGCCTATCTGCGGGATTTCGACGCGCTGATGACCAAGCACGGCGTCCAGGGTCTGCCGTACGGGCACTTCGGTGACGGCTGCGTGCACTGTCGCATCGACTTCCCGCTGGAGGATCCGGACGGGCCGGCGGCGTACCGTCGATTCGTCGAGGAGGCCGCCGACCTCGTGGCGGGCTATGGCGGCTCGATGTCCGGTGAACACGGCGACGGCCGGGCCCGCTCGGCGCTGCTGCCGCGGATGTACTCCGCGGACGCGATCGCGTTGATGGCGCAGGTGAAGAACCTGTTCGACCCCGACAACCACCTCAATCCCGGCGTCCTGGTTGATCCGCGGCCGGTCGAGGCGGACCTGCGGGTGCCGGCCAGTCTGAAGTCCCCGCTGCGGCGTACTCATCCCGAGTTC
>JAUNUL010000474.1 GCA_030538175.1 Propionibacteriaceae bacterium
CCCTGCGTCGCCGCGAGGCGCGGTTGATCTCCATCACCACCGTGCCCTGCACCGAGTCCGTCACCGCCACCCGCACCGAGTCCGCATGAGTTCCCACTGTGGGCCGGCCGATGCCGACGGACAGGGGCGGCGATCGAACACCGCGACCGATACCCGGCGGTTCAGCCTGATCGGCAGCCCCAACTCGGGCAAGACCACACTGTTCAACGCCCTCACCGGACTGCGCGCCAAGACCGGCAACTATCCGGGGGTGACCGTGTCCCGGTTCGAGGGCCGCGCCACGGTCGTCGGCCACCCGGTCATCGTGGAGGACCTGCCGGGGACATACAGCCTCGACCCCATCAGCTTGGACGAACGCGTGGTGACCGAGGTCCTCGACCCCGAGGTCACCCACCTCCCCTGTCCGGATGCGCTCATCTTCGTCGCCGACGTGACGACCCTGCGCCGCTCGCTGAGCTTCCTCGCCCAAGTTCTGTGTCTGGATCTGCCGACCGTCCTCGTCCTGTCGTTCACCGACGAGCTGGCCACGCGCAACGGCCGGATCAACACGGAGCGACTGGCGGGCGCACTCGGCGTACCCGTCCTCACCGTCACCGCCGGCGCCCCCGACCAACTCGGCGCCCTGCACGACCTGATGGCCGACCCCGACGCCTGGTCGCGCCCACCGATCCCCCCGCCCACCGACCCGGCTGAGGTCGCCTCCTGGATCGGATCCGTCCTGACGACGGCGGACTATCACTCCCCCGAGCCGGACCCACGCACCCGCAAGATCGATCGCGTCCTGTTGCATCCGGTCTGGGGCACGCTCGTGTTCCTCGCGGTGATGTTCTCCCTGTTCCAGGCGATCTTTACCCTGGCCACCCCCCTCATGGACCTCATCGAGTCGCTCTTCGCGTGGCTCGGTGGGCTCGCGAGCGCGGTGATCCCCGGGATCGTCGGCCGGTTCGTCAGCGAGGCCCTGATCGGCGGTGTCGGCGGGGTCATGGTGTTCCTGCCGCAGATCATGATCCTGTTCTTCCTGATCAGTCTGTTGGAGGCATCGGGGTACATGTCCCGCGCTGCCTTCGTCATGGATCGCCTCATGCGCCGCTTCGGGCTCGAGGGGCGCGCGTTCGTCGCGCTGCTGTCCGCGCTCGCGTGTGCGGTGCCCGGCATCATGGCGACGCGTACGCTGCCGTCGGCGAAAGACCGGATCGCGACCATGCTCGCGGCCCCGCTGATGACCTGCTCCGCGCGGCTGCCCGTGTATGTCCTGTTGATCGGCCTGCTCGTGCCCGATCAGCGGTTCGGGCCCGTGAACGCCCAGGGGCTCGTGCTGATGGCGCTCTATCTCGGCGGCGCCACCGCAGCCATGTTGACCGCCGCCCTGTTCAGCAGGATCACCGGCCGCGGCGGCAACGTCCTGCCGTTCTATATGGAGATGCCGCCCTATCGCCTGCCCTCATGGCGGGCGACCCTCATGACGATCTGGGACTCCGCCCGGCTGTTCCTGCGCAAGGTCGGCACGATCATCCTCATCACCACCGCGCTGCTCTGGGCCGCGCTCAACCTGCCCGCGGCGAGCGCCGACACCCTCGCCCGGCACGGCGTGGACCCGACCGATCAGGCGGCGGTGACGGCGTACACGATCGACAACTCCGTCGCCGCCACCGTCGGCAAGGCGATCGAACCCGTCTTCGCGCCCCTGGGCTTCGATTGGCGAGTCAACGTGGGCGTGGTCTCCTCGCTGGCCGCACGCGAGGTCTTCGTCGCGACCATGGGGCAGATCGCCGCCGCCGACAATCCGGAGGAACCGCTGCAATCGCTGCGAGGGATGACCCACACATCCGGACCCCACGCCGGTGAGCCCGTCTTCACCCCCGGCACGGTCGCGGCGCTGCTGGTGTTCTTCATGTTCGCCCTGCAGTGCTTCGCCACGATCGCGGTCATGCGGCGCGAATCCGGTGGCTGGCGGTGGCCGGCGATC
>JAUNUL010000475.1 GCA_030538175.1 Propionibacteriaceae bacterium
GCGTCAACCTCATGAGCTCCACCCTCGTCTCCGAGGCCGACGGCTCCTCCCTCGGCGACCTCCAGGCCGAACAGATCAACCGCTACCGCGCCGCCTGGAAGGACGCCGGCCACGACTGGACCCCGCGCGTGTCCGTCTCCCGCTCGGTGTTCCCCATCGTCGACGACCGCTCCCGCGAACTCTTCGGCCTCCAGGCCACCGGCCGCGACCAGATCGGCTCCCTCGGCGAGGGCACCCCGGTCACCTTCGGCCGCACCTACGCCGCCGAACCGGACCAGCTCATCGAACAGCTGCGTGCCGACGCCGCCGTCATGGCCGCCGACACCCTCATGCTCACCATCCCCAACCAGATGGGCGTGGAGACCAACCTGTCCATCCTGCAGGCCTTCGCCGACCACGTCGCCCCGGCCCTCGGCTGGATCCCGGCGGACCAGGGCCCGGTCACCGGCTACGAGATCGACTAACCGCCAGGCTTGCGCATCCTGGCCTCCCAGGTGTCGGGATCAGTGCTGTTTCCGGTGAGGATGCGCGAGCCTGACAGACGGGGTCAGGGTTTCTGCGCCAGCACCGCCTGGACAGTGGACGTTGGCCCGAGGTGTTGCGCTACTTCGGGGTTGATCATGCTTAAAACTCGCATGAGAGCGGGGTGCAGCTGACCTGGTTCCTGTTCCGGGTTCCTAGGACGATCGAAGATCGGTTCATGATGGGCGATTCTGTTCCTCACCGTGTTGATGGTGCCGATCACCTGGTCGACACTCGCACGATCAGTCTTCGGCGGGTACGCGTGATGGAGAAAGGGCACCCATACCGACTTCTCATGTGATGCCGACGTGAGCTGCCGCCAGAACCCGAAACTCAGTTCAGCCATCACCTTTCCCGGAGTAGCACTGTTGCCGCCGCACTTTCTGATCGCCCCATCCACTGCCCGACGATTCTGATAATTGACGTCGGTTCCCCGTTTGAGACCTGACCGGTCCTTCCTGATCCGCCAGATAGGGGTGACCGAAGGCGAGTCCGGGTCAAGCAACCAATGACTTTTCCCAGGCCACCTAGATTCCATCGTGTCGTTGTATGCGTTACGCAGCGCGATCTCGAAATGTGAAATATCACGCATCAACGCCTGCCCTAAAACCACGTTCCATTCGTACAGCTTCAACGCCTGTGCACGATCGCCGTTACAGACATCTACATACCGTTGAAATCGAGGAGCCCCCAGCCATTGCTCGATCCAGGCATCCTTCATGAACTCACCCCCGTAAGTCAAAGCCCCGGCGACGTAGCAAAAGCCAGCGGTCCACACGGGGCTAACAGGTCAAAGAATAGGACTACTCGCAGGGTCTGTCAATCGGACCTCAGATAACCAGCTCGCCATCAGCGACGACGACTCGACCACCGGCGATGACGGTGCGCCGGGCCGGGGTGCGGACGATGACGTCGGGGACGTTCTCGGCGTCGACAAGCACGAGGTCGGCGCGGGCGCCGGGGACGATGTCGTGGACCACGCGGCCCACGAACCCGGCCGCCCGGGAGGTGGCCAGCTCGGCGACGGTGACAAAGTCCTCGTCATGACGGACCCGGTGGAGCTGGGCGAAGGCGAGGGCGATCTTGAGCATGTCGCCGTCGCCGTAGGGTGACCACAGGTCGCGGATGCCGTCGGTGCCCAGGCCGATGCCGATGCCGCGGTCGAGCATCTCCCGCCACGGCAGCGGGGCGGAACTGACCGGGGCGACGGTGCTCCAGGTGATCCCCTGCTCGGCCAGGCCGTCGAGGATCCTTTCCTGCGTGGCGGGGTCCAGCTCGCCGAGGGCGAAGCCGTGGGAGATGTTCACCTTCCCCGCCATCCCGAGGGCGCGGGTGCGGTCGATGATGAGCTCGTACTCGAAGGCGCCGAGGTCTCCCCCGCTGTGGAGGTGGATGTCCAGGCCGCAGCCGTGGTGGTCGGCGATCCGGAAGATGCCGTCGAGCT
>JAUNUL010000476.1 GCA_030538175.1 Propionibacteriaceae bacterium
CGGCAGCAGCCGCGAGTCGGCGGACCTCGCACCGTACGCCGCCGCCTTCAGCGAGATCGACGCTGATCCCGCCCACCTGCTGCTGGCGGTCCGTGACCCGGGCGGTGAGATCGTGGCCACCCTGCAGCTGACGCTCGTGCCAGGTCTCTCCCGGGCGGGTGCGAAGCGCCTGCAGATCGAAGCAGTCCGGGTCCGCGACTCCGAACGCGGGCGCGGATTGGGCGCCGCGCTGCTGGATTGGGCCCATGCCTGGGGACGGGCGCGCGGGGCCGCACTGGCCCAGCTCACCTCGGACCGCCAGCGCGAGGATGCGCACCGGTTCTATGCGAGGGCGGGGTATGCGCCGAGCCATACTGGGTTCAAACGACCTCTGTGAGCGCGAGCTCCCTCAGCCCAGCGGTGATGTCATCCATGAACCTGCCCAGGATCCCCGTTTCCCTGCTCGACCGCGCCAATGCCCGGGTGGGCTCCTCCCCCGGCGCAGAGTTAGCCGTCGTGCTCGAGCGCGCCCGTCGCGCGGAAGCGCTGGGCTTCCACCGCTTCTGGGTCGCCGAGCATCACGCGGTGCCCGGCATCGTGGGATCGGCGCCGACATTGTTGATGGCGGCGATCGCCGCGCAGACCCAACAGATCCGGGTGGGTTCCGGTGGGGTGATGCTGCCGAACCATCAGCCGCTGGTGGTGGCGGAGCAGATCGGCACGCTGCAGGCCCTGCATCCGGGACGGATCGACCTCGGCATCGGGCGATCGGTCGCCTTCACCGAACCGATCCGCGCCGCGCTCCGTCAGGATCTGGGTGCGGCGGACCGGTTCGATGCCGACCTGGCCGAGTTGTTGTCGTATCTCTCCGGCACTGCCCCGATCACGGCTCGTCCCGCAGATGGCGGGGCAACCCCGCCGTTCGTGTTGGCGATGGGCCGGGGTGTGGAGTACGCCGCACCGACCGGACTCGCGGTCGTCGTCGGCGGCGCCGCGTTCAGCGGACCACGGGCGGATGAGGCGCTGGAACGCCTGCAGCGGTATCGCGATGAGTTCGTCCCGTCGACCTGGTGGCCGGAGCCCTATGTCATGGTCGCGGTCAACGTCGCCGTGGGCGACACTCCGGACGCGGCCCTGGAGCTGCTGCTGCCCGAGGCTTGGTCGATGGCCGCGGCTCGCACCCTGGGGGATTTCACTCCCCTGATCTCGGCAGCGGCGGTCTCCGAACGCACCCTCACCACCCGACAGCACGGCCTGATCACCGACCACCTCGCCGCGGCCAGCCACGGCACCCCGGATGAGATCGGAACGCAGGTGGCCGAGCTGGTGCGGCGTACCGGGGCCGACGAATTGCTGGTCACGACGAACACATTCGATCCCGAAGCGCTGTGGGACAACGACCGACGGCTCGCGGAGCTGTTCGGCACGCCACCCATCAAGCCCTGAATCAGCGGTTGGTGGCGCGACAGGGCACGTTGGTGAGGCCATGTGCACCGACAAGGCCTGCACGCGGAATCACCAGAGCCGGGCGAGGATCTGGGCTAGCCCCTCCTCACCCGGCTCCGGTGAACTTGTTACTGCGTCGTGGTCAGGGCCGCGTGCTGATCCGGTCGGACAGGGCGAAGACCTTGCCGCTGGCATCAACGAGCTCAGCCCGCGCGTTGCGATAACCCGACTGGTTTCCGCTCCACCAGTACATGTTGGTGGTCACCGTCCGCTGGTTCACACCCTCACGTTCCCAGGACACCACCAGGCGGGTCCCCGCGGGGACCTGACCCGTCACGCGGAACCCGAAGGTGTTGCGCCCGTGGTCGGCGACCGCGATCGGTCCGCTGGCCGTCGGGTTCGTGCCCGGCGTGGTCGGAACCGCGCCGGTCCCGGTCGGGCGGGGTGCGCTGGTCGTCACCGAGGTCACGGTCGGCCGGGAAGCCGTCGTGGTCGCCGGACGAGTGGTGGTCGTCGGCGCCACCGGGTTGGTCGTGG
>JAUNUL010000024.1 GCA_030538175.1 Propionibacteriaceae bacterium
TCCCACGGTGTTCTGCCCAGAATTGGGACGCATGGCCTGTGCGCCACTAAGGTGGGAAGGCGAGTAAGTGAGTTCAGCCGGCTCCCATGCGTGCTCCCACAATGATGTGATCTCACCCTGCACCATTTTTTGGGCGGGGTTCGGAGGGTGCACGTGGCGGGTTAGGTTGTGCCGCGTACAAGGTGAATGGATCAGCCCGTGACCCATAGGAGAGATATGTCCAACGACGCCGCAGTCCTGACCGCCGGGGACAATACCCTCGAGCTTCCGCTCACCCGGGCGACCGAGGGAAACAGTGGCTATGGCATCAGCAAACTGATGTCGACCACCGGAAACACCACCCTGGATCCGGGGTACACGAACACGGCGAGCTGCGTCTCCACGATCACCTTCATCGATGGTGACAAGGGCATCCTGCGCTATCGCGGTTACCCGATCGAGCAGCTTGCCGAGCACTCGACCTTCGGCGAGGTCGCTTATCTGCTCATCTACGGTCAGCTGCCGACCGAGCAGGAAATGGCGACGTTCCAGGAGAAGGTGCTCAGCGCGTCGATGCTCGATGAGCGCATGCGTGACCTGTTCCGCTGCTTCCCGCGCAAGTCGCACCCGATGAGCGTGCTGGCGTCCGGCACCAACGCCCTGGCTGCTTTCAACTCGGGCCACCTCTCGGTGACCAACGAGGAGCAGGTCGAGGCTGCGACCATCCGTTTGCTGGGTCAGTTCCCGACCCTGGCGGCGTATGCCTACAAGAGCTCCCTGGGTGAGCCCTTCCTCTATCCGAAGAAGGATCTTGGCTACGTGGCGAACTTCCTGCGGCTGTCGTTCGGCAGCCCGCTGCAGGAATTCGAGATCGACGATGCCGTCGTGCGTGCCTTCGACACTCTGTTCGTCCTGCACGCCGACCACGAGCAGAACTGCTCCACCTCGACCGTGCGTCTGGTCGGTTCCGCCGAGGCCAACATCTATGCTTCGGTCGCGGCCGGTGTGAACGCCCTGTCCGGCCCGCTGCACGGTGGCGCCAACCAGGCTGTGCTCGAGATGCTCGGCCAGATCCGCGACCAGGGTCTCGACGCCAAGAGCTTCGTGGCCAAGGTCAAGGACAAGGAGTCCGGCGTCAAGCTCATGGGCTTCGGTCACCGCGTCTACAAGAACTTCGACCCCCGCGCGGTCATCATCAAGAAGCACGCCGACGAGATCCTCACCTCGACCGGCAAGGACAACGCCCTGCTCGAGATCGCGAAGGATCTCGAGGAGATCGCGCTGAACGATGAGTACTTCAAGGAGCGCAAGCTCTACCCGAACGTCGACTTCTATACCGGCCTGATCTACGAGGCCATGGGCTTCCCGAGCTCGTATTTCACCGCCCTCTTCGCCATCGGCCGTCTCCCCGGCTGGATCGCGCAGTGGCGTGAGCAGATGGCTGAGCCCGGCCGCAAGATCGGTCGCCCGCGTCAGGTCTACGTCGGCGAGCCCGCCCGCGACTATCCGGTCAAGGGCTGATCGCTGAACTTGTCTGAGTTCGCGTAACAACCCACAACGCGGGGCTGCTTCTTCGAAAGCAGTCCCGCGTTGTGCGTTGTCGGGGAGTCCGGTTGGGAAGCTCGGGTGGGGGAGTCCGGGGTCAGGCCGACAGTGACCGGTTCCGCTGACCGGTATAAATCTGCTTCGGTCGCGCGGTCTTCTGCTCACCGTCGGCCGCTGCTGCGGTGTCCAACGGCGGCGAACCGATTTGGTGTACGCCGGGCTCGGCGGGTAGAGTCTGCCGCTGTTGCGCTCGGTCGCAAACGGGAGTTGGTTCACCGCGAATCGCTCCGTCTGTCCGAAACCCCGGGTTTCGAGAAGCGGTGCCGGTCTCCGGCGTGGTTCTCACCCGCTGTTGAGCAGGCACCGAACGCCAACCTCTGTCGGAAATTCGAGAGAAGAAGGTTAGCGTGTCCACGTATAGCCCCAAGCCCGGCGAGATCGACCGCAAGTGGGTCGTCATCGACGCCGAGGATGTTGTTTTGGGACGGCTCGCCGTCACCGCTGCCACGCTGCTGCGCGGCAAGCACAAGCCCACCTTTGCCCCGCACGTCGACGGTGGTGACTTCGTCGTCATCGTGAACGCGTCCAAGATCGCTCTGTCCGGCAACAAGCGCGTCGCCAAGCAGGCCTATCGCCACACCGGGCGTCCCGGTGGTCTGCGGTCCACCCCCTACGGTGAACTGCTCGACAACGATCCCCGCAAGGCCGTTGAGCTGGCTGTCTGGGGCATGCTCCCCAAGAACCGCCTGTCCCGTCAGCTGATCAAGAAGCTGAAGGTCTATTCGGGTCCGGAGCATCCCCATGCTGCCCAGCAGCCCGAGCCCTATCAGATCACCCAGATCGCCCAGTGAAGCCGGGAGAGAACACCATGTCTGAATACGTTGAAGAAGAGACCGAAATCCTCGACGACGAGGTGGCTTCGTTCACCGAGGGCGATCGCGAAATCGCCTATCGCTCCGAGTCCGGCGCGACTGCTGGCCAGGCCGAGCCGGGTGCTCGTCCCGCCATCGTCGCCCCGGGTGCCGCGACCGGTCGTCGCAAGCAGGCCGTGGCCCGCGTGCGGATCATCCCCGGCAACGGTCAGTGGACCATCAACGGCCGCACCCTGGAGGACTATTTCCCCAACAAGGTGCACCAGCAGCTCGTCTCCGAGCCGTTCACCACGGCCGCGGTCGAGGGTTCCTATGACGTCATCGCCCTGATCCACGGCGGCGGCATCTCGGGCCAGGCCGGTGCGATGCGTCTCGGTGTTGCCCGTGCGCTCAACGCGGTGGACGCGGAAGCCTCGCGCCCGGCGCTGAAGAAGGCCGGCATGCTGACCCGCGATGCGCGGATCAAGGAACGCAAGAAGGCGGGCCTCAAGAAGGCGCGCAAGGCTCCCCAATACAGCAAGCGCTGATCCCGTGGGCCGCTATTTCGGGACCGATGGCGTCCGTGGTCGGGCCAATCAGGATCTGACCGCGGAGCTTGCACTCGACCTGTCGGTCGCTGCGGCGCACGTGCTCGGCGAAGCGGGAGCTTTCACCGGGCACCGGCCGACCGCAGTGGTCGGCAGGGACCCCCGGGCCTCGGGGGAGTTCCTTGAGGCTGCGGTCGTGGCGGGGCTGGCCTCCGCCGGGGTGGATGTCATCCACCTCGGCGTGGTGCCGACCCCCGGCGTGGCCTATCTCGTGAGCAACACCAACGCCGATCTCGGCGTCATGCTGTCGGCGAGCCACAACCCGGCTCCTGACAACGGGATCAAGTTCTTTGCTCGCGGCGGCAGCAAGCTGGCCGACGCGGTCGAGGATGCGATCGAGGATCATCTGGGCGAGGACTGGGAGCGCCCGCAGGGCGCTGACCTCGGTCGGGTCCGGCAGGACCATGATCTTGTTGACGCCTATGTGGATCACCTGGTGAATAGCCTCGGCTCCACCCGGTTGAAGGGGATCAAGGTCGTCGTGGACTGCGCCAACGGTGCGGCCTATCAGACTGCGGTCCAGGCGTTCTCCCAGGCTGGTGCGAACGTCATCGCGATCCACGCCGATCCGGATGGCCACAACATCAACCACGAGTGCGGCTCAACCCACATGGAGAGTCTCCAGGCCGCTGTCCTGAAGGAGGGTGCCGATCTCGGCATCGCTCTCGATGGCGATGCGGATCGCTGTCTCGCGGTGGATGCGAACGGCGAGATCGTGGATGGTGACCAAGTGCTGGCGGTGCTCGCGCTGTCGATGCGGGAGAACGGCAAGCTGGTGAACGACACCGTTGTGGCCACAGTCATGAGCAATCTCGGCTTCGTCAACGCGATGGTGGAAGCCGGGATCCATGTGGACCAGACCAAGGTCGGGGACCGCTATGTCCTGGAGTCCATGAAGGCCAACGGGTTCACCCTCGGTGGCGAGCAGTCCGGTCACGTGGTCATGAGCGAGTTCGCCACGACCGGTGACGGGGTCCTCACGGGCCTGCACATCATGGGTCGCATGGCTGAGACGGGACGATCCCTGGCTGACCTGGCCGGGGTGATGAAGCGCCTCCCGCAGGTGCTCATCAACGTGCCGAACGTCGACAAGCACCGGGCAGGCATCGAACCCAACCTGGTGCGCGCCGTCCAGGCAGAATCCCGTGAGCTCGGCAAGACCGGTCGGGTGCTGCTGCGCCCCTCGGGCACCGAGCAGCTGGTTCGTGTCATGGTCGAGGCCGAAACCGACGATCGCGCCCGCGCGGTCGCCGAGCGCCTCGCGGAGGCCGTCAAGGTGCATTTGGCACTCTGACAATCGCCTGCGGTCCATCAAGCAGCAAGGCGAAGGTCCGGATCCCCAAGGGGTCCGGACCTTCGTCGTCTGCTTGTGCTCAGGTGAAGATCGGGGGCCACGCGGTTCTCTCAGCCCACGAACCGGGACTAATCTGCGTTCAGCCGATGATCCTCGGCCTCTGTGCGCGCAAAGCGGGAGAGGGCTCATGAGCCAACAATTCAATCCTCCTCACCAATGGCCACAGCAACAGCCGCAGCCGGGCCTCACCCGTGCTCGCGTGACCATGCCGTGGTACGCCCGGCTGGCCTGGGTGTGGTGCCTGGTGCTAGGAGTGCTGGCGTACTCGGTCGTCCTGCAGGCCATGGTGGCGACGCGGAATCTGAATCTCTTCCCGACTCTGTTGCTCATCGGCGCGCTGACGGTGCCGCTGGCGGTGTTGCTGCTGACCTGGGCGGTCGGCGCCCAGGGGCGGGGTGCATCGGGGATCGTCACGTTGACTGCCGTCTTCGGTGGCGTGATCGGCACGACGTCGGCGGGTGTCCTTGAGTACGCGACCCTCAAGCAATTGCCCTGGACCGGGATGCTCGCTGTCGGCGTGATCGAGGAGGCTGTGAAGCTGATTGCGCCGGTGGTGGTGTTCCTTGTGATCGGGCGCAGGCGACCGGATCTGGGGGTGGTGATCGGCGTTGCCTCGGGGACGGGTTTCGCCGTCCTGGAGACGATGGGCTATGGACTCACGGCGCTCGTGGCCACCCAGGGCAACCTCGCGGCCGTCGAGCAGACCCTGCTGCTGCGAGCACTGCTGTCCCCGGCCGGCCATGTGGCGTGGACGGGACTCACCTGTTTCGCCCTGTGGCGGATGGGCCAGACCGGGCGGAAGTACGCCGGGCTCGGCTTCGCGGGCGCCTATCTGCTGGCTGTCCTCCTGCACGCGGTCTGGGATGGGACGGCCAGCCTGCTCGTCCACGTGGTGCTTGCGGCGCTCAGCTCGGGCATCCTCATTACCCTCATCGTGGTGAGCGCTCGGAGCGGGCGTCGGGCGCCCTAGATCTTGCGGATCCGCACCCACTTCACCTCGTGGTTCTCGCCCTTGCGCAGGATGGCGGTGGCGCGACCCCGGGTGGGTCGGATGTTCATCGCGAGATTCGGGCCGTTGATCGTGTCCCAGAGCTCCTCGGCCCGGTGGCGGGCGTCGCGGTCGGGCATCTCGGCGTACCGTCGGAAATAGGAGCGCGGGTCACGGAACGCGGTCTCGCGCAGGGACATGAACCGCTGGAGATACCAGCGGCGGATATCGGCATCGGCGGCATCGACATACACCGAGAAGTCGAAGAAGTCGCTCAATGCCAGGCCGGTCGTGCCGTCGGACCGGATCCGGGCCGGCTGCAACACGTTGAGGCCCTCCACGATGAGGATGTCGGGCCGCCGGACCACGATCTTCTCGCCGGGGACGATGTCATAGACCATGTGCGAATAGACCGGGGAGTGCACCTCAGCCAAGCCGGACTTCACGTCCATCACGAACCGCTGCAGTGACCGCCGGTCATAGGACTCCGGGAAGCCCTTGCGGTGGAGGATGTTGCGGCGCTGCAACTCGGCATTGGGCCACAGGAAACCGTCGGTGGTCACCAGTTCGACCCGGGGGTGTTCGGGCCAGCGTGAGAGCAGCGCCTGCAGGATGCGGGCCGTGGTCGACTTGCCGACCGCAACCGACCCGGCGACGCCGATGACGAACGGGGTGCGGTGGGAGTTGATCCGCAGGAAGTGGTTGGTGGAGCGATAGAGCTCGCCGGTGTGATGGACATACATCGACAGCAGGCGGGTCAGTGGCAGATAGACCGCCTCGACCTCGCTCAGATCCGTCGGATCGCCGGTGCCACGCAACTGGCGCAGCAGTGGCTCGTCCAGCGTCATCGGCACCCGTGGCGCCATCGCCGCCCAGTCGGCGCGACTCCGCTGCACGTAGGGGCCGGTCGGCTCCGGTGTGTCGTTGGTCACGGCCGCCTGTTGGCGCGGGGCGGGCAGGCTCTGGGCCGCCTCGGTGTCTGCGTCAGGCATGGTTGCATTCTGCCTCACCGGTCTGTGGCCGCTAGCCTTTCCAGCATGTGTGGAATCGTGGGATATGTCGGCCCCCAGTCGGCTCAAAACGTGGTGGTCGACGGTCTCCGCCGGCTGGAATATCGAGGTTATGACTCCGCTGGAGTCGCGCTGGTCGCCGATGGAAAGATCGCGTCAGCCAAGAAAGAAGGCAAGCTCGCCAACCTGGAGGCCGTCTTGGCCGCCGACCCCTTGCCCACCTCGGGAACGGGCATCGGGCACACTCGCTGGGCGACCCATGGTGCCCCCAACGACGTCAACGCCCACCCCCACCTGTCCGACAGCGGCCGCGTCGCGCTGGTGCACAACGGGATCATCGAGAACTTCGCCTCCCTGCGCTCGGAACTGGAGGTCGACGGGATCACCATGACCTCGGAGACCGACACCGAGGTCGTCGCCCACCTGCTCGGCCGCGAGGTCGATAACGGGGCCGACATCGCGGATGCGCTGCGTACGGTCTGCGGGCGACTCGAAGGCGCCTTCACCCTGGTCGCCGTCGACGCACAGGCCCCGGGCCGGGTCGTCGCCGCCCGCCGCAACTCCCCGCTGGTCGTCGGCCTCGGTGACGGTGAGAACTTCCTCGGCTCCGACGTTGCGGCCTTCATCGAGCACACGCGCCAGGCCGTCGAGCTCGGGCAGGACCAGATGGTCGAGATCACCGCCGACAGCTGGACCGTCACCGACTTCGCCGGCCAGCCCGCCGAGGCGACCGTCTATCACGTCGACTGGGACCTCTCGGCCGCCCAGAAGGACGGCTTCGACTGGTTCATGCGCAAGGAGATCCACGAGCAGCCCCGCGCGCTCGCGGACACCCTGTTGGGTCGCCACGCCGAGGACGGGTCGCTGACCTTGGACGAGATCCGCATCCCGGCGAGCGAGCTGCGCAGCATCCAGCGCATCGTCATCATCGGCTGCGGCACGGCGCACTATGCGGGCATGGTCGCGAAGTACGCCATCGAGCACTGGACCCGCATCCCCTGCGAGGTCGAGCTGGCCAGCGAGTTCCGTTATCGCGACCCGATCGTCGGCCCGCAGACGCTGGTCGTCGCGATCTCCCAGTCCGGCGAGACCGCGGACACGCTGATGGCGATTCGGTACGCCCAGGAGCAGGGCTCCAAGGTGCTCGCCATCTGCAACACCAACGGCTCCACGATCCCGCGCGAAGCGGATGCGGTGATTTATACGCACGCCGGGCCGGAGATCGGGGTCGCCTCGACCAAGGGCTTCCTCACCCAGGTGCTCGCCTGCTATCTGCTCGGGCTCTATCTTGCGCAGGTCAAGAACACCAAGTTCGGTGACGAGATCGCCGCGGTCATGGCCGAGCTCCAGACGATGCCGGACAAGGTCCAGGAGGTGCTCGACGCGCAGCAGCAGGTTCTCGATCTGGCTGCCGAGTTCGCCGACAACCCGTCGGTGCTGTTCCTCGGGCGCCACGCCGGCTATCCGGTGGCCCTGGAAGGCGCGCTGAAGCTGAAGGAGCTGGCGTACATCCACGCCGAAGGGTTCGCGGCCGGCGAGCTGAAGCACGGCCCGATCGCGGTCATCGACCAGGATCTGCCCGTCTTCGTGGTCGTGCCGCCCCAGGGGCGCGACATGCTGCACGACAAGACCGTCTCCAACATTCAGGAGATCCGCGCTCGGGGTGCCAAGACGATCGTGTTGGCGGAAGCTGATGATGACAAGGTCGCGCCGTATGCCGATGTCATGATCGGTCTGCCGAAGGTGTCGACGCTGCTGCAGCCGCTGGTGGCGACCGTGCCGTTGCAGATCTTCGCCTGTGAGCTGGCGACCGTGAAGGGTCACGACGTCGATCAGCCGCGCAACCTGGCCAAGTCCGTCACCGTGGAGTGAGCCTGTCGTTCAGGGGCTGATTGCCGGTCACCGCAGTTCGTGAGCCGGGCCTGGACGTGGATATCCACTCCTGGGTCCGGCTCACGCCGTGTTGCGGCGCCAACCGGCGAGGGCGGCACCCAACACCGCGGTCAGGGCGCTGCCTGGGGCGTCGGTGGGCAGGAGGCCGTCCAGCTCAAGGGTGGCGAAGCCGTGCACGACCGACCACAGGCTGAGCACGATGGTGTCGTGATCGCCGACGACGCAGCCGGACGCCAGGGCGCGTGCAACCCCCGCCTGCAGCGGGCCGATCGTGTCGCGCGCTGCCTCCGCGCAGGTCGGGTCACCCGCAGGGAGAGTGCCGGAGAACATCACGCGGAAGAGATGGGGGTTGGCCAAAGCCCAGGAGCGATAGGCGATGCCCAGGGCGAGGAGGTCAGCCTCCGGGTCGGTGGTCTCCGGCACCGCGCGCTGGGCGTCACCGAAGCTCTCGAGCGCCTGGCGATAGAGCGCGAGAAGCAGGCCTTTCTTGCCGCCGAACAGTGCCCCCTGAACCCCGTTCATCCCGGCCGATTCACCCACGCTCCGCTCACCGAACCCGTCACTGTCTTCCTCATCGGCATGCGCGCCAACCGCTGGTGGAAACTCCGCAAAGTCCTGTGGACCGCCTCGAAAATGGTGCCGATGCTGAGGCACCTCTCCCAGAATCCAGCGGCTGGGCTGCTGCACTTCGAGCAGTGGTTCGGGCGTACGACCATCCTGGTCAGCTATTGGAAGTCACCCGAGCACCTGCAGCGCTTCGCTGCCGATGCCGATGCACCCCACCTCGGGCCGTGGCGAGATTTCGCCAAGGTCGTCGGTCACGACGGTGATGTGGGGATCTGGCACGAGACCTATGAGGTGCAGCCCGGCGGCGCCGAGGCGGTGTACGCCAATATGCCCGCCTTCGGTCTCGCCGCAGCCATTGGGCACGAGCCCGTGGGCAAGGGCAGCGCCACGGCGAAGGCGAGGTTGGCAAGGCGCTGACCGGGCGCTGTACTGGCGCGGTCCTGCGCCTCCACCTCCCGCGCCCAGTACAACTCCCCGACATGCCTGCGCGTCGGCAACCCGTGCTCGGGTTGGGGAGTGGTGGTGTTGCGTCCGCCCAGTTATGTGGGAAACGTTAACCAGCAACTGTTTCGGTCTTCTGAGTGCCGAATCTCCTCAGTGTTCCAATCCCGGACTACATGCACGTGATTTGTCAGCCACGCCGCGTACCGTTGCCGCGGCATTCAGCAGATAGATCCGGAGGTTGCAGATGGCAGGCGCGCAGAATCCGTTCCCGGGCGCGGGGCGGAGCTATCGGCATCCCCACACGGGGCTGCCGTGGTCGCGGGCTTTTACTGTCTATGTCCCGCGCGGACTGCGGCGCACGACCCGCGCTCCGCTGCTGTTGGCGCTCCACGGCTGCAACCAGACGGCGGCGGATTTCGCTGCCAGCACCCGGTTCAACCAGTTGGCCGACCGGCATCAGTTCATCGTGGTCTATCCGGAACAGTCGATGGTCAATAACGCCACGCGATGCTGGAACTGGGCCCAGCCGCAGAACCAGCAGCGCAACAGCGGTGAACCGGCCAGCCTCGCCGGGATCGTCCAGCGCGTCATCGCCGATCGCACTCGGTGGCGGGTCGATCCGGATCGGGTTTATGCGGTGGGGCTCTCCGCGGGTGGTGCCATGGCGATGACCTTGGGTGCCACCTATCCCGACATCTTCGCCGCAGTCGGTTCCCACTCGGCGCCGCCCTATCGTTCGGCGTCGTCCTCGAGTCAGGCACTCAGCGCGATGCAGGGCCGGAGGCTCACGCCACCGCCACCCTCGGCGCCGCACGCGATGGTGTTGCCGCCGACCGTGGTCTTCCAAGGCAGCCACGACGCAACCGTCTGGCCGGCCAATGCCCAGAAGATCGCCGATCAGTGGCTGGCGCACTATGAGCAGGGCCGCAGCGGTCGGGCGCGGATCAGCACGCCCAAGGCGTCACGGACCGCCATGGCCCGACCGTGGACGAAAACGAGTCGCCGGGGCTATTCAGTACGCCGCTGGTCCGCGGGTCGCGACCGCATGCTTGAGGTCTGGGTTGTGGAGGGGCTCGGCCACGCCTGGTCTGGCGGCGCCGTCGATGTTGCCTTCAGCGATCGGCGGGGGCCGCGAGCGACCACCGAGATGTGGCGGTTCCTCAGCCGCCACGCACTCGATTGATCACGGCGTCGATAGATTGGGCAGGTGATCACAGGGATTGGCGTGGACGTCTGCGAGGTCGCGCGGTTTGCGCGAGCGTGTGACCGCTGGCCCGGATTCGCCCGTCGCTGGCTGACCGATGCGGAAGCTGACTTGCCGATGCATTCACAGGCAGCCCGCTTCGCCGCCAAGGAGGCGCTGGCCAAGGCCTTGCGGATCGAGCGCGGCCTGGGCTGGCACGATGCGGAGGTCATCGTCGATGAGTTCGGCCGGCCCTCGTTCGTCATCAGCGGCTCTGTCGCCGATCGCGCCGCAGCCCTCGGCGTCACCAGCATCCACCTGTCGTTGTCCCATGACGCGGGGATTGCCACGGCTTTCGTAGTGTGTGAAACATGAAGTACGCGTACGCCACCGACTCGATCCGCGCCGCGGAAGCCGAGGCGATGGCGAAAGTCGGTGATGACGCGCTGATGCAGCAGGCCGCCAACGGGCTCGCCGTCGAGTGTGCCCGGCGCCTGCGCCGGCAGCGGGGCAAGGTCACCGGCGCCCGCGTGCTCGTCATCGTCGGCCCTGGCAACAACGGCGGCGACGGCCTCTTCGCGGCCATGCGCCTCGCCCGCAAGGGTGCCAAGATCTTTCTCTGGCGCATCGTTGATCAGGTCCACGAGGCCGGTTGGCAGGCGGCCATCCGTGCCGGGGCCGTCGAGGCCACCCTCGATCGGGCGCTCGAGCTCCTGCCCACGCTGGATCAGGTCATCGAGGCCGGGTTCGGGATCGGTGGCCGCGACGGCATCAACGACGACCTCACGCGCCTGGTCGATGCGTCCCGCGGCATCGTCGATGTCGTGGCCGTCGACCTCCCCTCCGGCCTTGGGGTCGAGACCCTGTCCCCAGACGTGCGCTTCTTCGAGGCCGACGCCACCGTGACGTTCGGCGCGTGGAAGCCCAGCCTTTTGGCGGGTCCCGCGCGGGCGTACGCCGGAGAGGTCACGTTCGTCGACATCGGACTGGCGCCCGAGAACCCGGTCCTCGCCCAGTGGGAGGCCACCGATGTGGCGGCCGTGTGGCCGTTCCCGACGGCGACCGATGACAAGTACGCCCGCGGTGTCGTCGGCCTCGACGCCGGCTCGGCGGACTATCCCGGGGCCGGGCTCCTCGCGCTCAGCGGCGCCGTGCACGCCGGTGCCGGGATGGTCCGCTTCCTTGGACCGGTTGAACTCCGCGCCACGGTCATCGCCCAATTCCCCAACGTCGTGCACGGCCGGGGACGGTGTCAGGCGTACCTCTGCGGCCCGGGCTGGGGACCCGGCGATCACCTCGCCGACCGGCTCGACAGCCGTCTCGCAGACGGCCTGCCGACGGTCATTGACGCGGATGCGCTGGTGTACCTCCCGAAGAACCTGGGCGAGGACACCCTCCTCACCCCGCATGCCGGCGAGCTGGCCAGGCTGCTGGGGGTCGAGCGGACCGCAGTCGAGGCCGGCCCGATCGGGCACGTACGCCGCGCCGCCGACGAGACCGGGGCCACGGTCCTGTTGAAGGGGGCGACACAGTACGTCGCAACGCCAGGGGAGTCGTGCGTCGACGTCCCTGTCCAGGGCCCCGCGTGGACCGGCCAAGCTGGTTCGGGGGACACCCTCGCCGGGATCTGTGCCACCCTGCTCGCCGCAGGCCTCGATGCCCGCACCGCTGCCGTCGCCGCGGCCTCGGTCCAGGCCATCACGGCGCGCAGCCACCCCGGCCCGCACCCGCCGCAGGAGATCGCCCGTCGCCTGCCGGACACGATCGCCGAGTTGGACTGGCTCGTTCAGGAGGGTCAGCGATGACCGCACTCTCCGGGATCGACCCCCGGACCGCGTCCGCTGAGATCGACCTGACAGCCCTCGGCGACAACGTGCGCGCCATCGCCGCCCACGTTGCGCCCGCGGAGGTGATGGTCGTGGTCAAGGCCGACGCCTATGGCCACGGCATCGTCCCCTGTGCCCGCGCGGCCCGGGCTGCCGGCGCCGCCTGGCTCGGCGTGGCCACGATCAACGAGGCTCGGCTGCTGCGCGAGGACGGCGACACCGGTCGCCTGCTCTGCTGGTTATTCGGCGAGGACGAGGACCTCGTGGTGCCGATCGCACTCGATATCGATATCGCGGTCCATCACCCCGCGCAGCTGTCGCGGGTCGTCGCAGCGGCCGCTACCGCAGGCCGGACCGCCCGCATCCACCTCAAGATCGACACCGGCCTGACCCGCAACGGCTGCCCGCCGGAGCTGTGGGACGACCTGTGCAGCGACGCGGTGGACGCCGCTGAGGCCGGCGCGGTCGAGGTGGTTGCGGTGTGGTCCCACTTCGCCGCCGCCGACGACCCCGAGCACCCGGCCAACGCCCAGCAGCTCGCGGTGTTCAACGCCGCCGTCGACCGAGCCCGTTCCCTCGGCCTCACGGTCGGGATCCGCCACCTCGCCAACTCCGCCGCGGCCCTGGCGATGCCCGCGGCCCATTTCGAACTCGTGCGCGTGGGCCTCGCGGCGTACGGGGTGGACCCTGCGGACGGCGACCTGGCCGAGCGGGCCGGCGTACGTCTGCGACCCGTCATGCGCCTGCGCGCCCAGCTCGTCTCGACCCGCGCGATCGCCCCGGGCACAGCGATCTCCTATGGGCACCGCTGGACCGCTGCGGATTCGACGGTGGTCGGGTTGGTGCCGTTGGGGTACGCCGACGGCATCCCCCGGGCAGCCTCCGGCTGGGGTAGCGAGCCCGGGGCCTCAGTGCTCGTCGAAGGGTCAGACCCCCGCAGGGCGCCGATCGTGGGCACCGTGTGCATGGACCAATTCGTGGTCGACCTCGGCCCTGATGCCCGCGAGGAAGCCGGGGACGAGGTCACCCTGTTCGGGGGCCCCGATACACCGGGCGCTTCGGATTGGGCGCGAGCCTGCGGCACGATCGGCTATGAGATCGTGACCAGAATCGGGGCGAGAGTCCCGCGAACGTATGCCGGGGGAGGACAGTGAACCAGCGCAAATCCACCAAGAATCCGTCCCGGATCGCTCAGGGCGCCGGCCTCGTCACCGGCATCGGCGCGCTCGCCGTGGGCGCCGTCGCGGCCGGGTTCGAGATCGAACGCCGCGTCATCGGCCAGATCTTCAAGAAGAACCGGGAGCTCCTGCCGGAGCCAGAGCCCTTCTTCACACTGCGGGCCCCCGGCCCGGATGTCGTGACCCGCGACGGGGTGAAACTGCACGTCGAGGTCGACCATCCTGATCCACGGCTGCCGCTCGCCGAGCGCGGCGTCACGATCGTGATGGTGCACGGGTATGTCCTGTCCCTGCACTGCTGGCACTTCATGCGCAAGCACTTCCGCGGCCGGCACAAGATCGTGCTCTATGACCAGCGATCGCACGGCCGGTCCGGACGGTCGGCGGCCAAGCGCTCTCGCGTACGCCAACTGGCGCGAGACCTCAAGCTCATCCTCGACGAGACCACAGCCGAGAACGAGCCGGTCGTGCTGATGGGGCACTCCATGGGTGGCATGACCATCATGGAGTTCGCGGCCCGCTATCCCGAGTTGATCGGGACCAAGGTCGTCGGGGTCGGGCTGCTGAACACCGCCGGCGGGAACATGGGCAACCACTCGATCGTGAAAGGGATCCCCGGGGAGCTGTTCCCGCGGCTGGTCGAGCCGTTGATGGCGGGACTCAACCGGATCCCGGCGGTCGTGGAGAAGAGCCGCAAAGCCAGCTCCGATGTCGCCTTCGTCGTGACCCGGCGGGGTGGGTTCGGCTCCCAGGTGCCGGGGGAGTACGTCGACTTTCTCTCCGAAATGATCGCGGTGACCCCGCTGGACGTGGTCGCCGACTTCTATCCGGCCTTCGCCGAGTTCGACGGGGCCAAGGGGTTGGCGCGGCTGACCGCCATCGAGACCGCCGTGATCGCCGGGGAGACCGACCAGATCATCCCCGTCGAGCATGCCCATCGGATCCTCGAAGCGCTGCCCGGCGCGGAGTCACTGATCGTGCCCGACTCCGGACACATGGGGATGATCGAGCACCACGAGGCGTACAACGCGGTCCTGCAAAGTCTGGTCGACCGGGCCGAACGGACCATACGAGAGCGCAACGGGGACTGACCCCGACGGCACACCGGCCGATGGGGTCCCCGTCGCCGGCGTCAGAGCGCGCGGAGTTCTGCGGCGGTGAGATCACCGAAGCCGAGCGAATCCAGGGTCCGGGCCTGTTCCGCCTTGAAGTCACGGGCCAGCACGACGTCGGCGATCCGGATCACCGCATCGATCACCGGGGTCGGCACCGACAGACGTGCCGCCAGGTCGGCGAGGAACACCAGCCCATAGCCGACGTCCTCGGTGAGGTAGCGGTGATCGAGTTGCCCCTGTGCGCCGATCCCGAGGAATCCGGGTGCCTTGGAATAGCCGGTCGAATAGTTCTCCTCGGTCATGTATCCCTGATGCACCCCGATCGCAGGTTCCGACAGCAGGGGCACCCCGAGCGCCGCGGCGATCGCCAGCCGCTCGGTGTCGACAGCCTCGATCAACCGTCCGACGCCGTTAGTGACGCCCTCCTCATAGAACAGGAAGTCACCGCCGCGATCGATCGGGCCGGCATTGAGGAGGCTGACCGCTGGATGGATGACCGGGTTGCCGTTCTGCAGCGTCGTCTGCAGGACCGAGGCGGCCTTCTCCAGCGGCCAGACGTCCTCGACGAGCGCGAACAACGCGTCGGTATCGCTCGGCGGGGTCGCCGCCAGGAACGTGCCCGTGGTGAGGCGGTGGAAGACGTTGATCCGACCCGGTGCGGTGATCCGCACGGCATAGGGGAGTGTGCTCGTCTCGCCCACGATCACGCCGCTGTCTGGGCCGATCCCGGCAGCCTGCTGGAACGTCAGCGCCCCGGCACAGGAGCTGGGGCAGACCAGCACGGCGGTCCCTGGGGTGAGGTGGCCGCGGCAGGCTTGGGCCATCGGTGGGGTGGCGTACGCCGGCCCGACCACCACGACCAACTCCGCACCGGCCAGCGCCTCAGCGATGTCGTGACCAGCCGAGGCGATCGGCGCGAACCCGTCCAGATCACCGGTCGCGTGGATGCCACCGGCGTCGGCGACGGCCGCGATCTGTGTGGTGAACTCGGGCAGATCGAACAGCGCGACCTCGCGGCCAGCCCGGGACAACTCGAAGGCACAGGCCAACCCGCCATTGCCCGAACCGAGCACCGCAACCTTCATGACCGTCCTCCTCGCTGCTCCCGGCTCCACGCCGTCGACCTCACCGTCTGGGAGCAGCCTAGTGGGCCCGGAGTCGGCAAAATCTGCGTCCAGTTGGGCGTGCTCGGTGCATCACCCCTTGTCGCGGTGTCTCGCA
>JAUNUL010000477.1 GCA_030538175.1 Propionibacteriaceae bacterium
TTCGGCGGCCTGCAGACCGACGAGGAACCGTCGCCGTTCGAGATCGTCACCCATCGCCCGATGTACCGGCTGCGCCGGTACTTCGTGCCCTCCACCGACGAGGCCGACCTCGGCGGACCCTCGCTCGACGCGGACGGTCGTACGCGCCCGCCGATCGTCCTCGTGCCACCCATGATGATCGCCGCCGAGGTCTGGGACGTCTCCCCCTCGACGAGTGCCGTGGCCGCGCTGCACGAGGCCGGCATGGACCCGTGGGTCATCGACTTCGGCTCCCCGGACCGGGAGGAGGGCGGCCTCGAGCGCACCCTCACCGACCACGTCGTGGCGGTGAGCGAGGTGGTCGACCTCGTCGTGGCCGCCACCGGCCGGACCGTCCATCTCGGCGGGTACAGCCAGGGCGGCATGTTCTGCTACCAGGCCGCCGCCTTCCGGCGGTCGCGCGACCTCGAGAGCATCGTGACGTTCGGTTCGCCGGTCGACTGGCGCGGCAACGCCCCGCTGGGCGTGCCCGAGGACGTCATCGTCACCGTCGCCCGCTTCGTCGCCGAGTACGTCTTCAGCGACCGCTCCCTGCCCGGGTGGCTGGCCTCGACCGGCTTCCGCCTGCTCGATCCGATCAAGACCGCCCGCTCGCAGGTGAGCTTCCTGCGCCAGCTGCACGACCGCGACGCGCTCCTCGGGCACGAGCGTCAGCGCCGCTTCATCGGCGGCGAGGGGTTCGTCGCGTGGTCGGGCCCGGCGATCGTCGACATGATGCAGCAGGTGATCATCCAGAACCGCATGATGGTCGGCGGATTCGTGGTGGGCGACCACGTGGTGTCGCTGGGCGACATCACGTGCCCCGTCCTCGCCGTGCTCGGCGAGGTCGACGAGATCGGCATGCCGGGCGGAGTCCGCAAGATCGCCTCCGTCGCCCCGGCGGCCGACGTCTACGAGTTCGCGATCCGCGCGGGGCACTTCGGGCTCGTCGTGGGCTCCACGGCCTCCACGCTCACGTGGCCCGCCGTGGCCGACTGGATCGGGTGGATCGAGGGCTCCGGAGGCCGACCGGACGGCTTCGCCGAGGTCGACTCCGACTCCGTGGACGACGCGACCCCCACCAAGGCGATCATGCTCGCCGCCGACGGGGCGACCCAGGTCGCGGGGCTCGGTGTCGGGGTGGTGCGCGGCGCGGGCCGCCTCGCCCTTGGCACGCTGCAGGCCACGCGCGCCCTCGGCGTCGAGGCGCTCCACGCGACGCCGCGGCTGCTGCGGCTGGGGCAGATCCAGGCCGCCACCCGGATCTCGTTCGCCAAGATCATGGCCGAGCGCGCCAAGGCCCAGCCGGACGACGCCTGCTTCCTCTTCGAGGACCGGGTGCACACCTACGCGGCAGTCGACACCCGCATCACCAACGTGGTCAAGGGGCTCATCGAGGTCGGCGTGCACCAGGGCGACCACGTCGGCGTGCTCATGGAGACCCGCCCGTCGGCGCTCGTCGCGATCGCCGCACTCTCGCGCCTCGGCGCCGTCGCCGTCCTCCTCCCGGCGTCCCAGGCCCTGCCCGAGTTGCTCGACCTCAGCTCGGTGACCGCCGTCGTGGTGGACCCCGAGCACGCCACGAGGGTCACCGACGCCGGCGCGCACGCGCTGGTCCTGGGCGGCGGCGGCGCCGACCGCGACCTGCCGGGCGAGCTCGGCGAGGGGATCGTCGACCTCGAGCGGATCGACCCTGATGCCGTCGACCTCCCCCGCTGGTACCACCCCGATCCCGGGCTCGCCGGCGACCTCGCCTTCGTGGTGTTCACGCGCACCACCGGCCGGTGGCAGACCAAGCTCGTCACCAACCACCGCTGGGCGCTGTCGGCGTTCGGCACCGCGAGCGCCGCGCGTCTGTCCGCCGACTCCACCGTGTACTGCCTCAGCCCCCTCCATCACCCGTCGGGTCTGCTCACCGCCGTCGGCGGGGCCGTG
>JAUNUL010000025.1:0-11219 GCA_030538175.1 Propionibacteriaceae bacterium
CACCGCCTCGGCATAAGACTTGTCGACGTCCTCCCGCAGCAGCTCCAGCGCGGTGTGTTGGTCCTGCAATGCGCGGACCAGCGCCGGCGTACGCGCAGTGAGCGCCCCAATCGCGCCGTCGAGCGTCTGATGGACGACTTCTTGGCGGGTCGCCGCGTCCGCGGCCAACGTGGCCAGCCACGTCCGGATCGGGGACACCGCCGCGTCCGGGAGCAGCCCGTCGGCGTCGACCTGGGTCTCCGGCACGGCGAACAAAGGTGAACTGCCCAGACCGCGTTCGGTCATCATCTGCCCAAGGTGGGCCGGGATCTCCCCCATGGCCGCAGGTGGCACCCGCTGCAACACCACGGCGACCGCGGCGCTGCGCTCCGCGGCATGGCGCAGGAACTCCCAGGGCACCGCATCGGCGTACCGGGCGGCGGACGTGACGAACAGCCACAGATCGGCGGCAGCGAGCAACTGGGCCGCCAGCCGACGGTTCTCCTCCACGACCGAATCGACGTCGGGGGCGTCGAGGATCGCCAGGCCGGGTGGGATCGTGTCCTCGGCCACGAGCTGGAGTTCACGCTGATCGTTGGAGTGCCCGGTCGTGCGAGATAGGCCCGGCAGAATCCGTTCGCTTTCGAACCAGATCCGGTCCTGCGGGTGATGGACCAGCACCGGCGCCTTGGTGGTCGGCCGGATGACGCCCGGCCGAGTGACTTCGCGCCCGACCAGCGAGTTCACCAACGTCGATTTGCCCGCACCCGTCGAACCGCCGACGACTGCGAGCAGGGGCGCGTCCAGGGTCGCGAGACGCGGCAGGATGTAGTCGTCCAACTGGGCGGTGATCTCACGCACGGCACGTGACTGATCACCCACCCCCGGCAGGCTGAGGGGCAACTGGGCGGGAGCCACCGCCTGGCGCAGATCGAACAGTGCATCCTGCAGGCGGCTGCTGGCCATGGGGCCTCCTAGGTGCCGGGCGGCGCCCAACGGGGATCTACTGGAGAGTACTGAGTCGTTCCGGATCCTAGCGCCAGCGCCTCGGGACCGGGAACACGCCGAGCGCGCCGCTGCCAGGGATAACTTGTGCGATCCCGCGGCGCGACGATCCCGTGTTGGCGGAGTCGACGGATGACCAGGAACAGTTCCTTCTCGCGGAGCAGGCCACCGTCATCCACGAGTCCGCGCGCCATGGAATCCCGCAGGTACGCCAACTCCGTCAGGGCTCGCTGCAGGCGCCAGGTGGACAGCAGGTGCCCCTCCCACAGGGACTGCCACAAAACACGCACGCGGGTGGTGAGCCGGGACGCCCAGTGCGCATCGGTGTCGGGCAGCCAGCCCATGCGCGCATAGTCCGTGAGTCGGGCGCGGATCAGCCGCTTCTCCAGGACGACCTGGCGGATGATGAAGATAATGAGGCTGATCACCATGGGATAGCCGACCAGCAACAGCATCATCAGTTGCGCCTCGGGGGGCAGCCCCATGGAGGCGGTGCCGTTGAACAGCATGTGGAGCAGGGCCGCGACAAGGAAGCCGGTCACCGGGGCCAGCACGCGGACGAGCTTGGATTTCGAGCGCAGCGCGACGGCCAGGCCGATGCCGATCATCGACGTGAACAGTGGGTGGCCGAAGAACGTCAGCAGCCCGCGCAACTGGAAGATCTGGACGAGCAGCTCATCGGGATTCGCGGCACCGCTGGTGTTGGCGGCCGCGCGATAGGTGCTCGCGTAGTAATAGATGTTCTCCACGAACGCGAACGAAGCACCGACCAGGCCGCCGAGGGCGATGCCCGATAGCTTGCTGACGATGCGGTAGCGCCACACGATCGCGACGAGGAACAGCACGGTCCCCTTCATCGCCTCTTCCACGAAGGGCGCGATGAAGGTCGCGGCGCGGCTGCCTGCGCGCGGGTCGCCGGGGCCGACGATCGACATGTATTCGGCCGCGAACGTGTTGATGTTGAACGACGTCCAGACCGCGATCGTGCCGCCCCAACCGAAGGTGATCAGCCACACCCAGAAACTCTGCGGCCGAAACCGATCCACCCACAGGAACAGGAGGCTGAGCGGGATGACGGTGATCAGGGCATAACGGGTCGACGGGCCGAGCGCCTCGGTCCCGGTCCCATAGGTCACCCCACCGGGCACGGGACGATCCGGCACCATCTGGAAGCCGACCGCGATGAGCGCCGCGGCCTCCAGGAGAAGGACCACCAGCACGATCCAGGTCCACTTGGACCGCAGGACACGCTCGACCCAGGGTCGACGTGCCGCGGGGATCGGCAGGTTGTTGCGACGGAGATCCCGTCGAGTGTCCGTGACCCGGGTCGCGGGTTCTGTCGCCTGCTGCACGGCGCCCAGCGTACCTGCGTGCGCGTCACCCCACGCGATCCTGACATGGGCCTACAATCGGGCGTGGTCCGGACGAAGCCGGTCCCTGCCCTGGTAGCTCAGTTGGATAGAGCAGCCGCCTTCTAAGCGGCCGGCCGCGAGTTCGAGTCTCGCCCGGGGCGCTCTTTGCTCGTCAGGCCGTACGGTGGGCCGGTGAGCGATTCCCTGAATCTGCGCCGCATCGCCCTTGCCGCGTACGCCCCCACGCTGCTGCTGTCCACCGGTCACGGGGCGGTCCTGCCGCTGGTGGCGCTGACCGCCCGCGACATGAATGCGAGCCTCGAAGCCGCTGCCTTCCTGGTCGCGCTCATCGGGGTTGGCCAACTCGTCGGCGATCTGCCCGCCGGGATGATCGCCTCGCGGTTCGGGGAGAAGCGCGCGCTGGTCGGTGCCGCACTGATTGAGGCCGCGGCGCTGCTGCTGTGTTGGCAGGCGACCGAGCTGTGGATGCTCGGGGTCGGGGTGTTCGCCACCGGCCTCGCGGGGGCGGTGATCGGGCTGGCCCGGCAGGCGTACCTCACCGAAGTCATCCCCGCCCACCAACGCGCCCGGGCCCTGTCCACCCTGGGCGGGGTCTATCGGATCGGCCAATTCCTCGGCCCGCTGCTGGGCGCACTGATGGTGTCGACGGTGAACCTCTCAGCCGCGTACGCCGCAGCGGCGGTGCTCAGCCTCGTCGCCGGTGCCCTCACCGCGGCACTCCCGGACGTCGAGGGCCGTGCACCCCGCGGAACTGTTCGGGGCCCCGGCATGATCGAGGTCGTCCGCTCCCGGTGGCAGGCGCTGGCCACCCTCGGCCTGGGTGCGATGGTCGTCCAGTTGGGTCGCGCGGCGAGGCTCAGCGTGCTGCCGCTGTGGGCCCAGGAAGTCGGCCTCGGGCCCGAGATGATCGCGCTGATCTTCGCGCTCGCCGCGCTGGCCGACATGAGCATGTTCTATCCGTCCGGGGCGATCATGGATCGCTTCGGCCGGTTCTATTCCGCGGTGCCGACGCTGGTGGTGCTCGGGATCGGGTTCGCGATCCTGCCGCTGACCAAGGGCGCGCTCGCGGTGACGCTGGTGGCGATCCTGCTGGGCGTGGCGAACGGGTTCTCGGCGGGCATCGTGATGACGCTCGGTTCCGACACCGCACCGGTGAACGCGCGCGCGAAATTCCTCGGTGCGTGGCGGCTGCTCACCGACGCGGGCAACGCCGGCGGGCCGTTGATCGTGAGCGCCGTGGTCGCTCTGGCACCCCTGTGGTCTGCCTCACTGGCGATCGGCGTGGTCTGTTGGCTGGGCGCCGCCTGGTTCACCCGGTGGCTGCCCCGGCGCCCCGGTGCGGTCCGGATGTTTGACGACGATGAGGGGGCCAGCGCTTAGAGTGGGACGGGTGAATGACCTGTTGGTATGGATCGACTGCGAGATGACCGGCCTCGATCTCGCCGGTGGGGACGCCCTGATCGAGGTGGCGGCCCTGGTGACCGGCCCGGATCTCGAGGTGCTCGGTGAGGGCGTCGACGTCATCATCAAGCCGAGCGATGAGGCGTTGGCGAAGATGGGCGACTTCGTCCGCGAGATGCACACCACCTCGGGGTTGCTGCCGCTGCTCGCTGACGGGCTGACGATGGCCGAGGCCGAGGAGCGGGTGCTGGCGTACATCAGTGAATATGTGCCGGAGGCCCGCAAGGCGCCGCTCGCCGGCAACACGATCGGCACCGATCGCGCCTTCCTAGCCCGCGACATGCCCACTCTGGAAGCGCACGTGCACTATCGCAACGTCGACGTCTCCAGCATCAAGGAACTCGCCCGCCGCTGGTTCCCGCGGGTCTACTACAACACCCCTGGCAAGTCCGGCAACCACCGCGCGCTCGCCGATATCCAGGAGTCGATCGAGGAACTGCGGTACTACCGGGATGCCGTGTTCGTCGCCCAACCCGGCCCGGACACCGCGACCTGCGTGACCCTGTCGAAGAAGCACACGGGCGCGTTGACCGGCGTACGCCCAGCCGACGCGACCGCCTGAACCGCTATCGATTTCACTCCCCGGCGATTCTGGGGTAGTGTTCATTCCTGCCCGTTGGGGCACTTGGTGGGTATAGCTCAGTTGGTAGAGCACCTGGTTGTGGTCCAGGTGGTCGCGGGTTCGAGTCCCGTTACTCACCCCAATGAAACCCGCTCTGATTCGTCAGGGCGGGTTTTCTCATGCCCGGCGGCGGTTCCGGCCCGTCATTCCTTGCGGCCGGGCCGCATGCGCAGAACGGTTTCCGAGACCTTCCACCCCGCCGCAATGGCGGAGGTGACCAGGGGCCGCGACGGCACGAACCATTCATGCAGCGGGCCGGCGAGCACGCGGTTGCCCCAGATGAACGGCCGAAGTTTGCGCTCCCAGGCAGCCAGGGCATCTTCCATGCTGTCCGGGTGGCGTTCCATGGACTCCCCCAGGACGACGCCAGCGTGCAGGGCGGCCGAGGTGCCCATGCTGGAATAGAGCGTCAGGCACCACGCGGAATCCCCGAGCAGGATGACCCGGCCCTTGCGCCAAGAGTCCATGTGGACTTGGTGCACGGAGTCGAACAGATAGATGTTGCTGCGCTCGAGCGCATCGAGCGCCTGGGCGACGACGGGCTTGTGGATGTCTTTCGCGAACACCTCACGCAGGATCTGGATCGGCGGCTGTCCGACTTGGGCGTTGACGTTCTTGGTTCGGTACGCAAACCGCACTGCCGGCTGCCGGTCGCTGAAGGGGAAGATGCCCATCGCCCGGTCGGTCTCTGACATGACCACGGTTGCGTTCGGGTCGACGCCCTCCAGCGGCTCGTCGAGGTCGAACTGGCACACCATCGAATCGAACGGCACCAGATAGCGCTCATCCGGTCCGAACACCCGCCGCCGGACCGTGGAGCGCATGCCGTCAGCGCCGATCAGCAGGTCGAACTGTTCCTCCGAACGTTCACCGGTGGCCGAGTTCTCCAGCAGCACCATCAGCCCCTGCGAGCCGTCCTCGATCGAGATCGCGCGCGTCGAGAAGCGGACCTCGACGGTGCCGTCGACCGCTCCCCACAGCGCGTTCTCGATGTCGCTGCGCAGCACGATCGCGGGGTCGCTCGCCTTGGTGGTCGATCGGGAGACCGGCACCAGTTGTCCCTCGTGGTCGACCTGAAAGAACGAGCGCTGTTCCGGGGTGCGTCGATGGATCGCGTCGAGCACTCCGAGCTTTTCGGCGGCCTTGCGGCCGGTCCGATCAAAGCTCGTGTGGAAGTCTGCGGGCCGGCGTGTGCTGTACCGCTCCACGATCACGGGCTGCCAGCCAGCTCTGTGCAGCGCGATCGCCGAGGACATGCCAGCGATGCCGAGTCCGACGATCAGGACTCGCTTGCGCGGTGACGAGCTGTTCGGCATGGATCTCCTTCGACCATGGGGTGCGTCTGCCCCCATCCTCCCCCATTGTCGCTGCCCGTGGCAGCCGGGCGGGTGGGATCAGGACAAGGTCCCATCAATGGGATGGGGGCAGAGCACCCTGCAGCACCCCCGTGACTAGATGAGCCCGTGCGCGGCAGCCGCTTCGAGATAGTCGGCGAATCCCTCATCGTCAAGATCACCGGGCTGCATGAACGGCCCGTCGACCGGGTCGTACGGACGACGCACGGGATAGCCGATCAAGGCCGTGAGGTGCCGGGTGAGGGAGCCACCCAGCACGCCATAGACCTTGAACCCCGTGATCGCCGTACCTTCTCGTTCCAACAAGATAGAGATCCGTTGGCCGAGCGCATGTTGGGCACTCAGCACGCGATAGGGCAGTTCCTCGGCGGGCTCATCGAACAGATCCCGCCAATAGCTGTCGGCCAGGTTGGCTTGATCCTCCGGGCTGTCGGCGAACTCGTCGTCGACCTCCTCACCGGTGCTGGCGGTGCGGAAACGGTCCAGCACCAACGGATGGGTGATGGTCCATAGGGTGTCGACGAGGTCCTCGCGGACCTCCTCGTCGGCGGCGAAATTGTCCGGCGCCATGTGGCCCAACGGAATCGGGTACGCCTGGTAGGTGCCCAACACGCCGGCGATGTCGTCCGGTGTGCAGGGTCGAGGGGCGGCCGTTCGCCACCGCCGCAGGAGCTCCTCGGGGGCGTCGTCAGTCATCTAACTCCTCCAGTCTCAGCAGACTTGCCCGGCAACGCCATAGAACGCATGCGAACCAGGGCTCCGGCCAGCCGGATGATAGTGACAGAACTTCTTGGATGCGTTCATCTTGTCCTTCTCCGGGCCCACCGGAGTCTTGGCCCGCACTCCACGAGCGACCGCAGCGGCACCGGTCTTTGTGGTGGACCACGTGTTGGATCCCGCACGTGCGCGGGAAATTGCCTCGTTCAGGCTCCATGGGAGAAGTTGGCCCGACCCTGCGCGTGATCAGGGGTGCGGGGCGCGGCCTGCGCTGGGGACAACAGTCCGACGACCAAGCCGAGCGCCAAGACTATTTGGAGCCACAATCCTCATCAAACGTGTCACTATCTCTTCCTTTCTGTTGGGGTTGAGTTGGAAGTCTGGGTGAGTTGTCCCCGGGCATCCGCTGCGCTGCGACCGTCCAGCAGAGCCATGAGGACCCGGTGACCGGCAAAGGCCGTCGCGGCGGAGGTCCCGGTCCAGGTATGGGGCGTTCCGGCGGCCCCGATGAACTCGACATTTTCGCCGGCGAGGAACACATCCACGCTGCCTCCGGCGCTGAACCGCGCCGGTTGGCCGTCGCTGTCGCGAGCACCGATTGCGATCACCCCGTCGAGACGGGCAGGGAATCCGGCCTCGGCCCCTGGGCGGTTTCCTGCTGCCGCCACGACCACCGCGCCGGCAGCAAGGTGGCGGGCCACCGCTTGCTCAAGGCCAGGTGAGCTGTCCGGCGCGGTCAGTGGGATGACCAGGAGGTCCGGGGAGACCCTCTGCGCGGCTTCGATGGCTGCTGCCAGATCGGTGGTGGCTGTCGTCGCGGATCCGGGGAGTTCGAACAGCACGACCCGCACCCGGTCCCGCCATGCTGGGCAGGCGTTGGTGGAGAGGTCGAGCAGGCCCGAGATCGTGCCTTCGGCATGCGCGGGGCGCTGGTCCGGGCCGGTCGTCTCGAGCGGACGGTCGATCGTGAAGCAGGAGTACGCCAGCCCGTGCGGGAGCGCGGAGTCAACCACGGCCACCGTCACCGGCTCGTCAGAGTGCGCGGCAGGAGCGGTGTACGCGGCGGGGGCGGCGCAACCCGCCAGGGTCATCGTCATCAATGCAGCAGCGACAGAAAGAACAGTTCGGGGCATGAGGCTTCATCCGTTCGAAGGACCGCTGAGGGCCGGGATGATCAGGGGGTGGCAGATCGCTCGTGAACTTATCGAGGCAGAACAGCCAGCCGCCATCCATCAGACCCGGAATCATCCGCGGCGCGGCGCGTCCTCAGGCCTCCAAGAGCCCCCGGATGTCATCGGCGGTCAGCGGCGAGGCGACGTCGGAGGCGGCCCCGACGACGGCGTCGAACAGGTGCCGTTTGCGCTCTTGGAGCGCCACGACCTTGTCCTCGATCGTGTCGCTGGCGACGAGCCGATAGACGTTCACCGGCTTGTCCTGACCGATGCGGTGGGTTCGGTCGATGGCCTGGGATTCGGTTGCCGGGTTCCACCAGGGGTCGAGGATGAACACATAGTCCGCCTCGGTGAGGGTCAGGCCGAATCCGCCGGCCTTCAGGGAGATCAGGAATGCGGGCGCGTCGCCCTCCCGGAACGCTGCGATGCGCTCGGCCCGGTCCCGGGTGCGGCCGTCGAGATATTCGTAGGCGATCTGTTCCTCATCGAACCGGTCACGGACCAATCCGAGGAAGCCGGTGAACTGGCTGAACACCAGCGCGCGGTGGCCCTCTGCCATAACCTCGTTGAGTCGCTCCACCAGCACGTCGATCTTGGCGGACTGTGCGGCGTACTCCTCATTGACCAACGCCGGGGACAGCGCGAGCTGCCGCAGCAACGTGAGCGACCGCAGGATCGTGATCCGGTTGCGCTGCAGATCCCCGACCAGGCCGAGCACCTTCTGGCGCTCGCGGGCGAGGTGGGTGTCATAGAGCGCGCGATGCTCCCGGTCGAGCTCGATCGGCACGACCTGCTCCTGTTTCTCGGGAAGCTCGGTGGCGACCGCCGACTTCGTACGCCGCAGGATGAGCGGCCGGATGCGGCGATGCAGCCGCTCCAGAACCTCGCGGTCCCCACCCTCGATCGGCTTGCGGAAGACCTCCCCGAACGCCTTCGGATCGGCGAACAGACCGGGTGCGGTGATCGACAACAGCGACCACAGATCCATCAGGTTGTTCTCCAGCGGCGTGCCGGTGAGCGCGATCTTCGTGCGCGCCCGCAGCTTGCGGACCGCCTGGTACGCCTTCGACGATCGGTTCTTCACGAACTGGGCCTCGTCGAGCAGCACCGCCGACCACTCCAGCGCCTGATAAGCCTCGGCCTCCAAGCGCAGGAGCGTGTATGACGTCAACACCACCTGTGCCCCGGCCACCGATGCGGCCAGGGGTTCGCCCCGTCGACTCTCGGTCTGGGTGATGGCCGCGACCGTGAGATCGGGGGTGAACTTCGCCGCCTCGGCGGCCCAGGTCGACACCACCGACGTCGGCGCCACCACCAGCAGGGGGGCAGTCAGCTCCCCCGCCTCGTCCGCGGCTTTGGCCAGAGCCAGGGCCTGCACGGTCTTGCCGAGGCCCATCTCGTCGGCGAGGATCCCGCCGAGTCGGGACTTCCAGAGGAACGCCAACCAGCGCAAACCGGTGTCCTGATAGGGCCGCAGCTCGGCCTTCAGCCCGACCGGGGCGGGGATCTCCGGCAGCTGTTCGGCATCCAGCAGCGCGGCCGCGGCGGCCCGCCAGGCATCCGCCTGTTCGGTCACGACCCCGAGGGAGACCAGCTCGTCCCACAGACCGGCGTGCTCGGGGCGCAGCTGGAACGTGTCGCCATCGTGGTCGACGATCTCCCGTGCTTCCTCGATGACCCGTCGCAGTTGGTCCAGCTCCGGGCGGTCCAGGGCGAACCACGTGCCGGAGGCGAGCATCAGATGGTCCTCCCCGAGCGACATCGCCCGGAAGAGCGTCTCGAACGGGACCTGTTCCCCGTCGACGGTGATCTCCACGTCGAGGTTGAACCAGTCACCGGCCGCCGGTTCGGTGATGCGCAGGCTGACTTCAGGCGCGGCCTCGGCCTCCCGGAAGACCGGGACCCGGCCGACCATCTCGAGATCGAGGTCGTCACGGTCGGTGAGCAGCGGCAGCACATCGTTGATGAACGTAATCAGTGCCCGACCCGTGACGGTGGCAGGCCGCAGCCGCGCCGTCCACTCATCGTCGGCGTCGGCCTCGCCCTCGGTGCGCCACGGGCCCGCGGGCAGCGAGTCGACGATCCGGGCTTCGGCCCGGAGATCCCGGACCGGCGGGTCGTTGACCCGTGGGGTCGCCGACAGCTCATGGGTGTGCTCCCCGACCTGATAACGCCAGGACCACGCCACGTCCGCCCACCGCGACCCGGTGCCCTCCTCGGTCGGTTCCGTGGCGCCGAATCGCACCCGGCAGATCGCGATCGGCGGGGACGGTTCGGGGATTTCCACCGCATCATGCAGGCGGACGTCAAGCCGTTCCCGCAGCTCGGGCAGGAACCCGCTGGCAAACAGGCCGACATCCTCGCGCGGGATGTCCAGACTGCCCGTGCGCGCGAACAGCGCGTGCTCGTCGGCGGTCAGTTCCCGGGAAAGCCGGGCCAGCAGCAGCCGGTCCGGTGTCCTCAGGACGACCCCATGGGCGGGCTGTCCGACGAACGTGGACGCGTCGATCGCGAATTCCTGGCCGTCCCGAACCACCATCGTGGTGACTCGAAGCCCGCTCGATGTCGGATCGATGACGACCGTCGGCGCGACCCGATCCTCGAGCAGGTCGATCGGCGGCAGCGTCCGGCCCCTGTCGTCCACACCGGACAGCAGGGGAACTCCGCCTGCCATGGCTTGCCGCAGATGCCCCCAGGCCTCCGGCAGCAGGTCACCCAGTCTCAACTGCGTGACGCGCTGCAGATGAGCGGCGAAGGCATCGACGCGCCGGGCGCCGAGCAGCCTCGCCAGCGGCTCCCGCTGGCCGGCCGACAGCTGCCCGCCGAAGCCGAACCGCATGTCCTCCCAGTCCGCATTGGTGGTGACCCATGTCTCCCGCGCCGTGCGCAACGGACGCAGCCAGAAGCCTTTGGCATCACGGTTGAGCTGCAACCCCAACCGGGCACCGACCCGACCCCGGGCCGCCCGACCGCTGACCAGGGGCGTGAGTGCCTGCTGCCAGGCGGGGCCGGCGGCGTACTTCGTCAGGCCACCGGATGGCCGCTGCTGCGGCACTTCCGGAGCCACGCCACCCTCGTGGGCCATTCGCATGGTCACGATCAACGCGACCGCGTGCTTGCAGTTGCGCCGCTGCGGGCACGAACACGAGGTGACCAGCGAATCCACGCCCACCGGCGCCGCCACGGTCGTCTGATAGACCTGCTTGGCGCTCCCGGTGACCTGGGCAGCGACGATGTTGGTGGCTGGTCGGATCCCGTGCACGCGCGACTGTTCGGCGTACGCCCGGCCGTGCTCGAGGGTCCCAGCACCGAAGAGCCGCTGCAAGCGGTCGTCATCGAGCTGGGAAACCCAGACCGGATATGCGTGAACAGCCATCATCGTGATGTTAGTTCACGACGTGACCCTGGGCTCAGTCACGAACAGATCTCCATGTCCACAAAGGAGATTGTCCGGTTCCCAGCGGGTGGGGTCTTCCGTACGCTGACCACGACCCCACCGAGGAGGATTCAATGGCGAACCTGGCGGACGACACCA
>JAUNUL010000025.1:11229-15670 GCA_030538175.1 Propionibacteriaceae bacterium
CCAGTGACTCAGGTCTCATTCGACCCGGTGAGGCCACGGACGGATCGGAGCCCCCAATGCCAACTGGCCACGCGACAGCACCCGGTGACGCGACACCCGACTCCACGCCTCAGGACCGCACCCCCAACCGATGGCTCATCCTCGTCGGCGGACTGCTGGTCCAACTGGCGCTCGGTGCGGTGTATGCCTGGAGCACGTTCGCGAAGGCCCTGCAATCGCCGGATTCGTTCGGGCTCTCTCCGGCCATCACCGCGATCCCGTTCGAGGCGGCGATCGGCATGATTTTCGTCGGCTCTTTCATCGGCGGACGGCTCCAGGACAAGCACGGTCCCCGCTTGGTTGGCCTCGTCGGCGTGGTGCTCTATGCGGCCGGCATCATCCTCGCCAGCTTCGCCCGCGGCGCCGACGACCTGTGGCTGTTGATCCTGGGCTATGGCGTGATCGGCGGCATCGGGTTGGGGGTGGCGTACATCGTCCCCATCGCCCTGTTGCAGCAGTGGTTCCCCGACAAGCGTGGCCTCATCACCGGCATCGCGGTCGGCGGCTTCGGCTTCGGCGCGGTCATCACCTCTCCCGTCGCACAGGCCATGATCTCCGGCAGCGCGGACTTCCAGCGCTATCCGACCAAGGTCTTCCTGTTCCTGGGCATCGCCTATCTGATCGCCGGCCTGATCGGTGCTTCAACGTTCGTGAAGCCGCCGCCCGGGTATACGGTCGCCGGCGCTCCTGCAGCGGACACATCCGCGTCGGACACCTCGGCGGGCGACTTCACCCAGGCGGAGGCGCTGCGTACGCCGCAGTGGTATCTGCTGACCGCCATCCTCGCGATCGCCGTCATCGGCGGCATCTCCCTGGTCTCCCAGGCCGCTTCCACCGCTTCCGGTGTGGCCGGATTCTCCCCGGCGGCCGCGGCGACACTGGTCGGTGTGATGGGCCTGTTCAACGGTGGCGGCCGCATGATGTGGGCGGCCCTGTCGGACAAGATCGGCCGCATGCCGTCGTTCGTGGCAATCCTGGTGATCCTCGGCATCTGCCTGATCCTCATCCCGCGGGCGACGAACCCGGCCCTGTTCTATGTCCTCGCCGCGCTGATCTATCTCTGCTACGGCGGCGCCTTCGGCACCATGCCGTCCACGGCCGGTGACTTCTTCGGGCTCAAGAACGCCGGCAGCATCTATGGCCTGATGCTCATCGCCTGGTCCATCGGTGGCGTCGTCGGTCCCCTGCTCATCTCGGCGCTGATCGGCACGGAGGGCAATTATGTGCTCGCGTACACGGTCGTCGGCGTCCTGGCGTTGGCCGGCGCGGTCCTGCCGTTCATCACCAAGCGGCCGAAGTCGCGTCCCCGCCATGCGCTGTAACAATTGACCTATGCGACCACTGCAGCGAACGATCATCGACGAGTTCGGAGTCCGCCCGAAAATCGACCCGGCCCACGAGGTTGAGACCCGGGTGCAATTCCTGGCCGACTATCTCACCGCGACCCATACGAAGGGGTTCGTGTTGGGGATCTCGGGTGGGCTGGACTCCACGCTGGCCGGCCGACTGGCCCAATTGGCGGCAGAACGCGTCCGGGCGGCCGGCGGTGACGCCGTCTTCGTCGCGATGCGGCTGCCCTATCGGATGCAGCACGATGAGGCGGATGCGGTCGCGGCGGTCGAGTTCGTGGCGGCTGATGTGACGCACGTGCTGAACATCGCCGAGAGCGTCGACGGGATGGCGGCGGAGTACGCGCAGGTGACCGGCGAGGCCCTGACCGACTTCAACAAGGGCAACGTCAAGGCCCGGATCCGGATGGTCGCGCAGTATGCGGAAGCCGGGCAGCGCGGTCTGCTGGTGATCGGGACCGATCACGCCGCGGAGAGCGTCACGGGCTTCTTCACCAAGTTCGGCGACGGGGCCGCAGACATCCTGCCGCTGTCGGGGCTGAACAAGCGCCAGAACCGGCAACTGCTGCAGCACTTGGGCTCACCCGCCCACCTGTGGGAGAAGGTGCCGACCGCGGACCTGCTCGACCTGGCGGCCGGGCGTACAGACGAGGACGAACTCGGGCTGCGCTATGACGACATCGACGACTATCTCGAGGGCCGCGAGGTGCCCGAGGAGGTCGCTGAGCGGATCGAGACCATCTGGCTGCGGACCCGGCACAAGCGCACCACCCCGGTGACGGTCGCCGATAGCTGGTGGCGATCCTGACCGGCGAGTTCACCCGGCGCACCCTGCTCGCGGCGGGAGCTGTCACCGCCCTGGCCGGTCTGGCCGGCTGCGGCCAGGAGCCCCGGGAAGCGTCGGTTCAGCCCAGTCCACAGCCCGATCCTGCGAGCGCGTCGCCGACTCCAACTCCGACCCCGAGCGCGGCTGCGGTCCCGACGAAGGCGGAGTTGGTGCAGGCGTACGCGGGTCGGGTCCCGACCCAGTGGGGAACCGACGTCACAGGCGTTGTGTCGCGTACGCCGGCCCCGGGTGTCCTGCTCACCCTCGACCTGTGCGGTGGCCCGGGTGGCGCCGCCCTCGATCAGCGGATCGTGGACCTGCTCGTTGAGTACGCCGTCCCCGCCGGGGTGTTCGTGAACGCCCGATGGATCGACGCGAACCCGGGCGCTGTGGAGCGGTTGATCGCCACCGGGGTTATCGAGATGGGCAACCACGGCACCAGCCATCGACCGTTGTCGGTCACCGGACGGGCGGCGTACGGCATCAACGGCACGGCCGACGTCGGCGCCGTCGTGGATGAGGTCCTCACGTGCCACGACCGACTGACCACCCTCACCGGGACCGCCCCGCGGTGGTTCCGCTCGGGCACCGCGCACTATGACGAGGTCGCGGTCGACATCCTGCGCGCGGTAGGCGAGGTCCCCGTCGGGTTCTCGGTCAACGGCGATGCCGGCGCCACGGCCTCGGCGACGGCGGTCGATCAGGCGGTGCGGGGTGCGAAGCCCGGGGACATCGTGATCGCACATGCGAATCATCCCAACGCGGCGACCTTCACCGGCTTGGCCCGTGCACTCCCCGCGATGGTCGCCAACGGCACCCGCTTCCTGCGGCTCTCCGAAGCGGACCTGACCTGACTCCCCTGACTAACCAATAAGCCGAAAATCCTGTGAGCACACGCTTTTGAGACGTTTCTAAGGTCTCTCAGCTTCTGCTTGGATGGCGGGCATCCGCCTCGTTCAAGCAGATTGGATGGCCCTCGTCATGCCCGACTCGCCAGCTCGGTTCCGCATCTCTCGTCGCGGCGTCCTCGCCGGCGCGGCAGCATCCGCACTTGCCCTCTCCACCCCGCGCCCGGCCCAGGCGAACGAGCCGATCACGATCGAGAACCTGGTCATCGGGACTGGCTATGGCGGCGCCGTCGCGGCCTTCCGGCTCGCGAGCGCGGGACGTCCGGTCCACATGCTCGAGATGGGCAAACGCTGGACCAAACCGGGACGCGACGGCAAGGTCTTCAGCAAGATGCTCAAGGCCGACGAGCGGTCGATGTGGTTCCGGGACCGCACGGCGCTGCCACTGTCGACCTTCCTGGGGATCGACATCAACAGCGCGATCGGGCGCGGTCCCGGCGTGCTGGATCGCCTCGATTTCGGCGGGATGAACGTCTATGTCGGACGCGGTGTGGGCGGTGGGTCACTGGTCAACGGCGGCATGGCACCTCGGCCGCGCCGGGACCTGATCGGCCGGGAACTGCCGGGGGTGGATGTGGATAGCTTCTTCAGCACCTATCTCCCCCGGGCGGAGGCCCGACTCGGGGTGAACCGCATTCCTGCGTCGTTCCGCGATTGGTCGATCTGGTATCAGTTCACCCGGACCGGGTCCCAGGACGCCCGCTGGGCGGGCTATCGCGTCGCGGACGTTCCCGGGGTCTATGACTTCGGCTATATGCAGCGGGAAGCGGCACTGCGCGCCCCCCGCTCCGCCCTCGACGGCCAGGTGATCTATGGCAACGACCACGGCAAGCGGGACCTGACCAAGACCTACCTCGCCCAGGCCGAGGCCACCGGTCGGGTCACCATCGACACCATGACCGAGGCCCTCACGATCAGCCGGTCCGGGACCGGCTATGCGGTGACGGCCCGCGTCCGGGCGGAGAACGGCACCGTCACGTCGTCGCGGACCTATCACTGTCGGCGGCTGTTCCTCGCCGGTGGCTCGACCGGCACGTCAGAGCTGCTGTTGCGTTCCCGCGCCAACGGTGGGCTGACTGACCTGGCCGGAGATCTCGGCGCGCACTGGGGACCGAACGGCAACGTGATGGTCGGCCGGGCGAATCCGCTCCACCGTCCCACCGGTGCGTTCCAGTCAACGATCCCCGTGGCCGGCATCGACAACTGGGCCTCGCCGAATCCGTCGTTCATCGAGATCGCCCCGCTGCCGGTCGGTGGCATCGACATGTATGTCCAGCTCTATCTCGCCGTCACCGGCAGCCCGGTCCGCAGCACCTTCG
>JAUNUL010000478.1 GCA_030538175.1 Propionibacteriaceae bacterium
CATCGGCGGCCGCTCTGCGTACACCAACTCGGTCGTCACGCGCTCGAACCCACCGGCTGCGGCGCGGGCGTACTGATGCAGTGATTCAGCGGGCACGGAGTCGCGGGGCACCCGCCCCTGGCGGACCAGCCGCTCCCACACCGTCCGCTGGATCTGCATCGCCATCCGCGCCAGCGAGGCATCAGGGGCATTGCGGTGTTTGCGCACCGCGAGGTCGACCTGGGCGAGCGCGCCCAGCCCGTACGCCTCCACCAGATCGATCAACAACCCGATCTCCACCCCATAGCCACCCACGAACGGCACGGACTCGAACACGTCGCGACGTGCGGCATACTCCCCCGCGAGCGGCTGCACAAACCCCGTCAACTCAGGCCACCACATGCTCAACAACGGCCGAGCCACGAGCTCGGTCACCCGCCCACCACCGCCGGGCACGACCCCACCGGCAACCGACAGTGGGCGCTCATAACATCCCTTGACGAACGCGAGGTCCTCGGTCAGCAGCGGACCGAACAGCCCGACCACGAGCTGCGGGTCGAAGTCATGGAGATCGGCATCGACGAACCCCACGAGATCACCGGTGGTCACCGCCAGCGACTTCCACAGCGCCTCACCCTTGCCCGGCACCGCGCCCAGGTCGGGCAGGATCTCCGACTGCGCCCACACCTCGGCACCGGCCCGGCGCGCAACCACAGCAGTCTCGTCGGTCGAGTCCGAGTCGATCACCACCAGCTCATCCAGCAACGGCACCCGCTCGACCAGCGCCGTCCGGATAGCCTCGACCATGACCCCGACGGTCGCCTGCTCATTGCGGGCAGGCAACACCAGACTCACGCGGCGGCCATTCTTGGCCGCCACCAACTCCTGCGCGGCATAGTCCGCACCGCGATAGGTGCGGGCCGCGAACCACTCCTCCACCCCCATCGACATCTCGGCCATGATCTCCTCGCCGGCGCTCTGGCCGGGGCCGGACACGATCTCATTGGACATGTCGGCCACAATGCCAGCCGACAGGAAAGGAACTCCCATGGGTCAGGTGACAGCGCATCGACGCCTCGTGCTCGTTCGACACGGCCGCACCGCATGGAACGTCGAGAACCGCGCCCAGGGCCAAAGCGATGTGCCGCTGGACGACTTCGGGCACGAGCAGGCACGGACCGCCGCGCCGATCATCGCGAAGTTCGAGCCGGTCGCCCTGTGGTCATCGGATCTGCGCCGCGCGACCGACACCGCGGCCTATCTGGCCGAGGCGACCGGCTTGGCCGTGCAGACCGATGCGCGCCTTCGGGAGTACGCCGTCGGCCTGCGCCAGGGCTTCACGTTCGACGAGTTCCGTGAGGCACATCCCGAGGTGCACCAACGCTTCTTCTCCGATCCCGACTATCACGTGCCGGGCGCCGAACAGATCCCGGAGGTCCGGGAGCGCATGGCTGCGGCTTTCCGGGACATCGCAGGCACCCTTGCCCCCGATGAAACCGCCGTGATCGTGGGCCACGGCGCCTCGCTCACCGCCGGAATCCTCGGCTTCTTCGGCGCACCCACGGCCCTGCGCGAGATGTTCGGCGGCATGGACAACTGCGCTTGGGCGATCCTCCACGAGCACCCGGCGCGGGGATGGCAAATCTCCGGCTACAACATCGACAGCCACGGCGGTCCCCGCCAACGTGGCACCGGCGAGAACGCCGACTCCCCGGCAGCGGGTGCCCGTTGACCGAGCAGCACCGGCACGTGGTCGTGATCGGGGGCGGCCAGGCCGGCCTCGCGGTGGCGTACTTCCTGCGGCGGGCCAAGCTCGACTATGTGGTCCTCGACGACCAGCCCTACCCCGGTGGCGCCTGGTCGCACACGTGGCCGTCGCTCCGACTGTTCTCCCCCGCCGAGTTCTCGTCCCTCCCCGGCTGGCGCATGCCACCACACAGCCCCGGCAATCCGGATGCG
>JAUNUL010000479.1:0-993 GCA_030538175.1 Propionibacteriaceae bacterium
TTGAAAGCCTCGATCGGCTTGTCGATCACCTCATTGGCGCCGAGGTGGACGGACTGTTCGTGCTCGGCTCGTCGGGCCAAGTGGCGTACCTCTCCGATGCCGACCGCGACACCGTCGTGGCACGGGTCGCTGAACGGGCCGCGGGGCGGGTGCCGGTCCTGGCCGGCGTACCCGACCTGACCGCGCCGCGGATCGCCGACCAGGCACGCCGCGCGGAAGCCCACGGTGCCGACGCGCTCGTCGTGACCGCCCCGCTGTACGCGATCAACGATGTCGTCGAGATCGATCGGCATTTCCGCATGATCGCGGCCGCGGCGGCGACGCCGGTGTACGCGTACGACGTCCCCGTCCGGGTCGGCACCAAGCTCGGCCTCCCGCTGCTCATGGCGCTGGCCGCCGATGGCGTGATCGCCGGGGTCAAGGACTCCTCGGGGGACGATGTCGCACATCGTCGGCTGATCGCGGCGAACCGAGCCGCCGGTCGACCGTTGACGATCCTGACCGGCCACGAGGTCGTCTGTGACGGGATCTTCCTGATGGGTGGTGACGGCGCCGTCCCCGGGCTCGGCAACGTTGACCCGGCTGGTTATGTACGCCTGTGGCGCGCCGCCCAAGCCGGTGACTGGGCGGCGGTCCGCGCCGAACAGGACCGGCTCGCGGCACTGTTCGAGATCGCTTTCGTGCCGATCGGGCGCTCCGGTGATGCCGGCGGAATCGGTGCCTTCAAGATGGCCCTCGAGAGCTTGGGCATCATCGCTTCGTCTGCCCAGCCGGCGCCGCTGGCCGGGCTGACCGAGGCCGACCGCACCGCGATCGACGAGATCCTGCGAGGGGTCGGTCTGTTGTGACCTCCATGACCCCCGCCTCCCGACCGGGCCACGCACGGTCGCTCAACGGGGTGGCTGTCGGGGTCGACCTCGGTGGCACCAAGACCGTCGCCGCACTGGTCGACCCGCGTGGTGTGATCCTCGCGCGTGCCACCGTCCCGACTCC
>JAUNUL010000479.1:1003-1930 GCA_030538175.1 Propionibacteriaceae bacterium
CGGCGGTGGCGGATGCCATCGACCAGGCCCGACACAGTCTCGACCACAACGGCCTGGAGAAGGCCCCGGAGATCGTGGCGGTCGGCATCGGCACGGCCGGGGTGGTCGACACCGCGACCAGCAGGATCCTGTCGTCCACCGAAACGTTCGCCGACTGGGTCGGCACGGACCTCGGCGCGGATTTGCGGGCCATCCCCGGGTGGGCACTCGGCGATATTCCGGTGATCGGGAACAACGATGTGGACGCCCATGCGTTGGGGGAGGCCTGGCTCGGTGCCGGGGCCGGCCTCGGATCGATGGTCATGGTTGCGGTCGGGACCGGGGTCGGTGGGGCGTTGGTTTTCGGTGGCGAGCTGTGGACCGGGTCCCGGTTCGTGGCCGGGGAGCTCGGTCACGTGCCCACCCCCGGTGCGAGCAACCTGCGCTGTGCCTGCGGTCGATTGGGTCACCTCGAGGGGCTGGCCGCGGGGCCGGCCATGGCCCGGCGGTATACCCACGAGACCGGCCATCGGGTCGATGGTCGTGAACTGTTCCAGCGTGCGGGCAACGGCGACCCGACCGCGCGCTGGGTCATTGACGAGGCCGCGGCCGGCCTGGGCCGGGTGCTCGCCGGGCTCGCCGTGGCCATCGACCCCGAGGCGATCGTCATCGGCGGCGGCGTCAGCGAGGCCGGCGACCTCTGGTGGCGCCCCCTGCGCAACAGCTTCCAGTCCGAGGTGATCGACGTGCTCGCCGATGTCCCCCTGCTGCCGGCCACGCTGGGTGGCGACGCGCCGGTGATCGGGGCCGCGCGTGCGGCGTACAGCCACCTTCTCGGCGGGCTGCCCACCTGACATCCGTTCGAACCGGAGGAGAACCATGACGGAAGCCACAGACGTGCTGCGCCGGTTGCGGGGCCGGCTGGTCGTGTCCTGCCAGGCGTACCCC
>JAUNUL010000480.1 GCA_030538175.1 Propionibacteriaceae bacterium
GGCGCCCCGGCATGGTGCCGGGACGCTTGGACGGAAAGGGTGACGCTCAGGCCGCCAACTCGGTGTTGGTCCGCAGCTTCGCCAGGGCGTGCCGTTCGATCTGACGGACGCGCTCGGCGGTGATGCCCCAGATCTGGCCGATATCGGCCAGCTTGGCCTGGCGGCCGTCGACGAGCCCATAGCGACGACGCACGACATCGGCGGAGCGCTCGTCGAGGTCCGACAGCATGTCCTCGAGCCGTTCGCGCTCTTCCATATCGATGACCATCTCATCGGGACCCGGCGTGGGTTCCCGGGCGATGAGGTCGCCGAGGGAGGTATCGCCGTCTTCCTCGACCGGTGCATCGAGGCTGATGTGGTCGCGCCCATAACGGATCAGGTCGACGACCCGCTCGACCTCAAGACCCAGCTCCTCGGCGATTTCCTCGAGCTCGGGGTCACGACCCAGCGTGCGTTCCAGGTTGCGGCGCACCGCTGACACTTGGTTGACCTGTTCCGCGACATGCACGGGCAACCGCACGATCCGACCCTGCTGGGCCATGCCGCGGGAGATGGACTGGCGCACCCACCAGGTGGCATAGGTGGAGAACTTGAAGCCCTTTGCATAGTCGAACTTCTCGACCGCACGAATCAGACCGGTGTTGCCCTCCTGCACCAGGTCCAGCAGCGGCATCTGGGCTCGGCCATAACGGCGGGCCACCGAGACGACGAGCCGCAGGTTCGCGGTCACGAAGCGCTGCAACGCCGCTTCGCCCTCGTCGACCAGCTGCTGCAATTCTTCCCGTGTCGCACGCCGGGCAGCCTTGCCGTTCTCGCGGGCAGCCGCAGTGCGCTGGGTGCGGGTGATCTCACCCTCCAGGATCTTCTGCGCATAGAGACCCGCCTCGATCGCGCGGGCCAACTCGACTTCCTCTTGCGCCGTCAGCAGGGCCGTGCGGGCGATCCCTTCCAGATAAAGTCCCACCGCGTCCTTGCCGTCGATGCCATCAGTGGCGCGCGTGCGGTGGGCGGACATGACTGCCATGGGGATTCCTTTCGTGGCCTTCACCCCGCACAACGCCTGGGGACGGCAAAAGGATTCCCCGGGGACCCTGGCTCAACCCTGATCGGGACCCGGAGGTCACTGGTCGGACCCGCGCGTACGACCACAGTCTGATGTCAGGGGACGGAAAACCCGGTCGCGGCCCTGAAAATTCTCCCTCTGTCTGTTTCCAGTGTGCCGGAGGCAATCAAATCCCGGGTCGATTGTGCCGAATCAACTGACTTGGTCGATCAGCCAGGCGTACTCGAAGGCGGCCTCCCGCCAGGCGTTGTAGCGACCCGAGACACCGCCATGGCCGGCAACCATCTCGCAGCGGAACAGCGTCGGCCGCTCGGTCTGGTTGGTGGCCCGTTCGCGCAGCGCCGCCACCCACTTGGCTGGCTCGACGAAGAACACGCGGGTGTCGTTGAGGCTCGTCGTGGCCAGGATCGCCGGATAGTCCTGGGCGCTGACGTTCTCATAGGGCGAATAGGACTTCATGTACGCGTACACCTCCGGATCGTGCAGCGGGTCGCCCCACTCCTCCCATTCGGTGACGGTGAGTGGGAGGTCCGGGTTGAGGATGGTGGTGAGGGCGTCAACGAACGGGACGGATGCGTGGATCGCGCGGAATGCTTCCGGCGCCAGGTTCGCCACCGCTCCCATCAGCAGGCCACCCGCGCTGCCACCTTGGGCGGCGAGCCGGTCGGGGGACGTATAGCCCAATTCCACCAACCGTCGGCCGGCTGCGATGAAGTCGGTGAACGTATTGCGCTTGTGCAGCATTTTGCCGTGCTCGTACCACGCCCGGCCCATCTCGCCGCCACCGCGGACGTGTGCGATCGCGAAGACGAACCCGCGGTCCAGCAGCGATAGCCGCATCATCGAGAACGTCGGATCGATGCTGAT
>JAUNUL010000481.1 GCA_030538175.1 Propionibacteriaceae bacterium
GGGGGCAGGTTGACCCACTCCCGGGCGATCAGCTGGGCCTCGGCGATCGTGCGGGCTTCCTCGACGACGGCCTTGTCGGCGACGGCCGAGACGACGCTGAACTCGAGCTTGCTGTCCTCGGCGGGCTCAGCGGTGACCGGGGCGTACGTGTACTCACCCAGGAGCACCCCCTCCACGACCGCGCGCAGCAGTTCGGGCTCGTCCGCGGGCAGTGCGACCGTGACCGAGGTGACGTTCTTCATGCCGGCCACCGCACGGGTAGCGGCACCGGCCGCCTTGCGGACGGCCTTCGGCGAAGGCTCGTCGGAGCCCAGACCCACGAGCACGAGACGCTGCTTGTTGAGCCCTGGGATCACCGTGACGGCGCCGAGCTTGGGCTTGGCGCCGAGCGTGGCTGCCATCTCCTCGATCGACTGGCCGAACTTGCGCTCATAGCCCTTGCCGACATTGGCGGGCACGTGCGCGACCGGGGTCTCGGCGTTGCCGGTGAGAGCGACGATGACGACATCGGACTTGGCCGGCGCGGTCTTGACGCGCGTCAGTGCGGGCAGGCTGATCGGGTTCACTGTTGGGGTCCTCCGGGATGGTTCGAATGGCGACCTTGCGGGCGTGCGATGAAGTGCGCCGTTGGTGCCAGCAGAGTTGCCTCTGTGCTGCGGAAAGAAGTTGCATCGTCAGGTTACCCGCCTTCGTTCTGCGCTACGTTTCAGGCATCAGGTGAGGCGGGCTTGCCGAGGATGGCCGGCGCCGCTCGGACCCGGAAGGAACCCTCGATGAGCGAGCTGAAAAAGTCCCCCCTGCATGCCCGGCATGAGGCCGCGGGTGCCAAATTTGCCGAGTTCGGCGGATGGTCCATGCCGTTGCAGTACGCCGGCATCGTCGCCGAGCACAAAGCCGTCCGGGAATCCGTCGGCATCTTCGATGTGTCCCACCTCGGCAAGGCGACCGTGCGTGGCGCTGGCGCCGTCGACTTCCTGAACACGGTCCTGACCAACGATCTGGGCAAGATCGGTGATGGCCAAGCGCAGTACACGCTGTTGTGCAACGACTCCGGCGGCGTGGTGGATGACCTCATCGTCTATCAGTTCGCGGACGACGACCTGTTCCTGATCCCGAACGCCTCCAACAACGCGACGGTGGTGGGGATCCTCGCCGAGAACGCGCCTGAGGGCATCGAGGTCGCCAACATCCATGACGACTATGCGGTCCTCGCCGTGCAGGGCCCCAAATCGGACGAGACTTTGACGGCCATGGGGCTCCCCGTTGGTCACGACTACATGTCGTTCGATGTCGCGGAGCTCGATGGCGTACGCCTCACCGTGTGCCGGACCGGGTACACCGGCGAGCGCGGCTATGAGCTCGTCGCGCCCACTGCGGACGCGGTCAAGGTGTGGGATGCCGTGATGGCGGCCGGGGCAGAGTTCGACATCGTGCCCTGCGGTCTGGGCGCGCGCGACACGCTGCGTACGGAGATGGGCTATCCGCTGCACGGACAGGACCTGTCGCCCGAGATCTCGCCGGTCAAGGCGCGCACGGGCTGGGCGGTCGGCTGGAAGAAGCCCGAGTTCCTCGGCCACGACGCGTTGCGCGCGGAACGCGAGGCTGGGCCGGCGCGCAAGCTGTGGGGGATCAAGGCCAAGGGCCGCGGCATTCCCCGTCCCCACATGGTGGTCCTCGATGCCGACGGCAATGAGATCGGTGAGGTCACCTCGGGCACGTTCTCCCCGACCCTGCAGGCCGGGATCGGGCTGGCGCTGGTCGATGCGGCCTTCGAGCCCGGGGTCGCGGTCGGTGTTCAGGTGCGCAATCGCGTCGAGGAGTTCGACTTGGTCAAGCCGCCGTTCGTCACCCCGGGCGTCCGCGAGGGCTGATCAACACCGCAACTCGCCCCTGCAGCGCGAGATCTGGCGAGGCAGGGGCGAGATTC
>JAUNUL010000026.1:0-10669 GCA_030538175.1 Propionibacteriaceae bacterium
CACACCCTGCTTCTGATCAGCGGCACCGCCGACCGGTGGTCCATCCCGACCCTCGCTGAGGTCCTGCTCGCCGGGCGTCTGTTGGGCCTCTCGGAAACCGGTCCGACGTCGGTCGAGCACGATTGGCGCCACCGCATGCAATTCGGCTCCTACATCGGCCGGGAGGCAGCGCTCCTGATGCTCGCCGCCACCCCCGGGAACTCGCCGGAAGCGGTGCGGGCCTGTCAGGCGTACTGGCAGGCGTTCCGGACCGCCGGGCTGCTCGACGCCGACCTCGATGTGGCCACGGTCGGGTTCCCCGAGGAGCTCGAGAAGCTCAACAAACAGGGCCGGCGTCAGGTGACCGACGGGGTCGCGATCGTCGAGAACAGCCGCACGCTTGCGGTCAGCGCCCGGGGACCGATCCGGGACATCGAGATCAACGGTCACCGGCTCATCATCGCCGAGCAGCTGCCCCCGGTCGGGACGCGAGTCGACCTGGATCCGTTCTTCGATGCCCTCGCCGAAGCCGTGGCGGAGACCCCACGTGCCTACCAGCCCGAGTGGGGCGTACGCCTCGCTGAGCTGACCGGCATGCCGCTGGTCGATGCCCACCTGCTCGCGGCCGGCCTGCCCGGCTTCGGGGACAGCGAGAACAACTTCCTGCCCAAGGACCTCCGGACAGCGATGAAGCTGAAGGTGACTGAGGCCAACCAGGCCCGCGACCGGTTGCAGAAGCATGGCGACCTGCTGCCGCGGCTGCTTGCGGTCGCGGTCCCGGTCGACGATCCGGCCCGGCTGCTCACAGACGGCCCCGATATCGACGCAATGGCCGAGCTGTGGAAGGCAGAGGTGGGCAGCGGCCCGGCCCTGCCGACGGAGGTCGTGACGGCCAAGCCCAACTGGGTGTCGGATGAGGTCCTGACCCAGTTGATCTCGGGCAATTCGTCGGAGTTCTGGCGCACGGACCCGTCGTGGGATCACACGCTTGCCGAGGCAGCGCTCTGGCTGGCATGGGAGCTGCCGGCGGACTCTCCCCTGCGCACGGAGATGTCCCAGGCCCTCAGCCACGCCCGGGATGCATTCCACAGCCTGCCCCGCCTGCGTCAGCTCGGCCATGACTCTCTGGGCGTATCCCGGCGGCTGCTGGGCCTGCCCCCGCGCCCGGAGCAGGGCGAGAAGGACATCCTCGTCGTGCGCGCGTTCCGGGTGAATGGTGTGGAGTACTGGTCGGAGCTGGTCACGATCCTGCCGACGGACCTGACGGGTCCCGATGACCCGGACGTCGCGATCGCCCGGGCCATCTGTGACGAACTCCGTTCGGGCGATGACATTCTCTGGCTGCTCACCGACCAGATCAACCCGTTCATCGAGGGTGTCCTGCCGATCGACCGACCGGGTGTCGTGCAGGACCCGCGCGTCACCGTGCCCACCCTCGTGGCCGAGGTCGCTGCGGAGCATGGAGTGAGTGAGGAGGCTGCGGCGTACTATCTGCAGCTCCTCGCCCTCGCCCGGCCGACCGACCGCAATATCCAGGCCTGGAATGGCTGGACTCGGGCACAGCGCGTAGCCGCAGGGGCTGAGTTGGTGGCCAAGGACCTGGTGGTCGAGGGCAAGCGAGCCCGAGCCGGCCGGACCCTGTTCCTGCCCGGTGGCTGGCTGGAGATGAGTGCCCCGAACCTGCCGATGGAGACGTGGAAGACGCCGTGGCATGCGGTGCGCGTCATGGAGAGCGGTCGCGGACAGCAGCGTTTGGAGGGTACGCCGGCGTTGCTCCCACCCGCTGAGCTGTTCGCCGCGGCTTGGGCGCGCAGTCGGGGCGATGACGGCCCGGGCTTCGGGGAGTTGCAGACCACCCGGAAGGGCATCCGTTGAGTTCCATCGTTGATCCGGCCGCGATTTCTCTGCTGTCGGCACCGGAGTCCGAGGCCGAGATCGACCTGGTGGCGGCCCGCTGGACCCACCCCGCGCTGGCAGGGCGGACGCTGGTCCGCCTGGTGCCGGAACCGTTGCTGGATGCGGAGCAGCTCAGCCTCGAGGTTCTCGGGGTCAGCCCCGGGGAGCGTACGCGTGTGGGCCGCGTCCGCCGCCGAGCCGTCGGCTTCCCGGCCTGGCCCATGATCCATGACCCCGCGAATGCCCGGCACGCGCTGAACCTGGTCGTCGACCTTGAGCGCGCCGGGGCGGTGGCCCGCAGCAAGCCGAAGGCAGCCCGCGACCGGATTGATGCGCTGGTGGCCCGACTGGACGGTTCGGCGCCGCACTTCGTGCCCACCCTGTTGGAGGAGGCCGGTCGGCAGTTCCTGCGCGTGGAGAACCCCAAGATGGCGGCCCAGCTGTTCTCCCGGGCCAGGGAGTGGGAGCGTCGCCATGACATCCCGGTCGATCCCGAGCGGCATCAGGACGTGTTCCTCGAGTTCGCGTACGCCGGCGCCCTGCCCGTCAAGGAACTCACTGCGGAGGCGAGTCGGCTGGCGAAGCAGCCGGACAAGGCGGCGGCTTATCGGGCGTTCCGCACGCTGTGCGTGGAGCGGGTCCGCGGCGGTCTGGAACCGAACGCGACGATGGCCAAGGACCTGCGGCGACTCGCGAAAGCCGCGAAGCTCGACGTCGCCGCCGAGGACGCCGCTGTCGTCCGGGACCTGCTGTCAGCACCCTCGATCGGCCGGGCGACCAAGGAATTCTGGACTGCCTATGACGCCGCGATCGGCCGGATCGCGAGTGAACCCAGGACCCGGGCCCGACTGCGGCAGCTCGCCCCCCGCACGATCAGCGTGGATGATTGGGTCGGCGCCCTCCAGCGCTGGGGTGTTCTCGACGATCTGATCGCCACCGGGGATACGGGATGGTTCCGGCGCATGGTCGGCACAGCCATCGAGTTGCGCGACCGGCAGTTCTATTCGCCCCGGCTGGGCGAGTTGGCCAGCGTGTTCGCCCCGATGCTCGTCGCTGAAGAACCGATCGTGCTCGACCCCCGCCACATTGCCCTCGTTTCGGCGGATCTGATCGACCTGTTGTTGGAACTCGGCGTCACGGTGACGATCAGCCCCACTCCGCTCGGAACCCCCGAACGCACCATGTCGCCCACGGGCGTCCCCTTGGTCCAATGGGCCAAACAGGACCAGCGCCGGGACCTGACCGCGCTGTGCGCGTCAGAGGAGTTCGCCGAGGCCGTCCAGGAGGGTTTCAGCCAGGCCCTGCGCTGGCGGATGGCCGTTCTGGACAAGATCGCGCCCCTTCTCGCCAGGCACCGTGGCACCCGGGAACTGGTCATCGCCCGACTCAGCGATGCCGCCCGCAGCACCGGCGTTCGCCCCCTGTCGATCGCGACCCTCAACGCCGCCTGGACTTCGGTGCAGCCGTGGGACGGACTTGAGGACGACCCCGAGATCACCGGTTGGGTCGAAGCGGTCCGTGCCCAGTTCGATCCGGTCACTCTCACCGCTGACAACCTGCGTCTCGGCCTGGCGGCCGAGCTCGCCTGGCCGGCCGCCACCGACGCCCTCCAGACCTCCCGCGCGGCAACCCCTGCACAACAGCACTATCGGGTCCGCTCGGCGATGTGCTGGCCGACGCTGGTCATGGTGGACACCAATGGCGTCCAGATGATCGACGACGAGGGCACGCGGGCTGTTGTGCACCCGACGGGTGAGTCGATCACGGGTGTGGTGCGGGTCGGCGAAGAACTGGCCCTGCAGACCTATGACCGGGCCAAGAACCGGTTCGTGTACGCCTGGGACCGGGACCCGGCCACGGTGCGGACCCGTGCACACGCCCAGCTGACCGGGCCGAACCTGAGCACGCACGTCAGCCTCGAAGTCCCCGGGGGCCGTCTCTTCGCGTCCGGGATCATGCGGCCGGGAGAAGACGATCCATGGGCGGGCGCGCAGAACGGAACCGTCCTGCACGACGGCGAGACCTACTGGTCGGCCACCGCAACTGAGTGCCACGAGCTCGACCCGACGACCGGCCGTCGGCACCGCGCATCGCTGCCCGATTGGCTGGCCGAACAGCAGCGGCGCTTCCCCGACCACACGCTGGTTCCCGGGGAGTGTCAGCTGCATCCCATGACGCCAGGGACCGCTGGCAGTTGGGTGAGCTCCGCGAACGGGTTCCACCGGATCGCTGTCCTGACCCGCAAGCAGGGCGACGCCACCGAGACGGTGCTGGTGGACGCCGTGGATACCGTCTATCGCTGCACCAGCAGCAAGCGGTTCAGACCGCGGCTGGTCGTCGCCCGACCCGGTGGCGGCCGTTGGCTGGTTTCGGAGTCTGTGTTGTTCGATGCGGGCAGCGGTCAGGAACTGTCCGGGACGGCGCGCAACGGCCCCGGACCCACCCTCCCGCTGACCGCCTGGCACTATCTGCAGCCCGTGAGCGAACAGGCCAGCCAGGCCCTGCGCGCGGTGACTCCCCGGCAGGCCGAACCCCTCGTGCGGGCGGTGCTGGAAGCGCAATCGACCGAGCAACAAACCAAACCTGCTGGTGGCCTGATGGGCGCTCTCAGATCGCTCACCAAGGCGGGCGATCCCCTGGATGTGGCCGCCCGATTAGTTGGTCCCGGCCCGCTCGCGAAGGCGGTTGTCGACCTTGTCACCGAGATCATCGACCGCTGCCGACGCGCCCAGCCCACGGTCGCCCGTCCTGCCGCAGCGGTCGATCCGGTCCGCACACATGGCGGCTTCCTCGGCGATCTCGCCGAATACCGGGCCGGCACGACGGTGGAGTCGGTCCGCAATGCCGGCGTACTCCTCGGGCTGAACCGCGGAGAACAGCACGTGGGCGTCCATTGGGGCCCGTGGGCGCTCTATGTCGGCAGGGAGGCGGCCATCCTGGCGCTCGCCGCGATGCCCGGGCGTACGCCGAGTGAGGTGCACGCGGCCGCTGCCTATTGGGCCGCCTATCGCGATGCCGGCTTCCTCGCCGCGAACCCGAGCCTGTCCCGGATCGCTCTGCCTGCCACCGAGCAGAAACCGCAGGAGTTGATCTCCCGGGGCATTTTGCTGCACCGCGATTTCGTCGTGCGGGCCGATGGGGCGACGGGTGCGGTGACGGTGGGCGGTGAGGTGCACCCGCTGGTGGCCGTGCACCCACCGGCCGGACCCCGCGGTGACCTGACTCCCGCGTTCGAAGCGCTGGCGACCGCGGTCGCGGAGCAGCCCCGGACCTATGACCCGCAGTGGGGGGAACGGTTGGCGGAGCTGGCCGGGCTGCCCCTGCCCGATGCCCACTTCCTGGCGGCCGGTCTGCCCGGTGTTTCCGGTCGGTGGTCAGAGCGGTCCCAAGCCCCGTCGGGGCTGGGCCTCACGGGCGATCAGATCACCGCCACCAAACAGCGCCTGGCCCGTCACCGGCACCTGTGGCTCGGGATGCTCGCGGCCGGCGTACCTCTCGACGAGCCCACCCGGATCGTCCGCGACGGACCGGATGTCGCGGCGATGGCGGCGTACTGGCGGGCCCACACCGCCCAGGACAGCCAACGCACCGTCCCACCGGAGTTGCTCGCGATCCAGCCCTCGTGGATCGACACCGACGCGGCAGGGGCGCTGCTGGCCCCGACCCATGACCCCGGCCGCACCGACTGGGCCGCGACGGTGCCCGCACTGCTCTGGCTGGCTGAGGAACTGCCGGCGGACTCGCCGCTGCGCACGTCCCTGGCCGAGTCCGTGGCAGCTCTGGAGAGGGACTTCTGGACTGAACGCACCCCCGTCCCGGTCGGTGTTGCCGGCGGCGTCCGAAAGCTCTGGGGTCTGCCGGAACGGGCCGATCAGGGCACGACGGACCTCGCGGTGGGCCCCTTCCGGCTGACCCCCTTCGACGTGCTGAGTGTCGTGCCGGCGGAGCTGAGCGGCCCGGACGACCCGCAGGTGGCCGTCCTCGGCGAGCTGTCCCTGACCGCGTTCCGGCCGACACCCATCTGGTGGATCACCCGCGGCGGGCTGGCCTCGTTCGGGGCCGGCGTACGCCCGCGCGAGCGCGTGGCCGGGATCGGCACCGCGGTGCAGGATCCACGGGCGGTCGTGCCCGAGCTGGTCACGGACGTCAGCGCTGAGTTGGCGGTCAGCGCTGACGCGGCGGCGTACTATCTGCAGCTCCTCGCGCTCGCCGCACCGACCGACCGGAACGTCCAGGACTGGAACGACTGGACGCCGCGACGGCGGACCAAGGCCGCCGACGAGCTGGTCGACAAAGAACTGCTGGTGACCGGCAAGCGTGCCCGCGCCGGCCGCTCGGTGTTCCTGCCCGGCGGTTGGCTGGAGATGGCCGCCCCCGACCTGCCGATCGAGGAGTGGAAGGCGACCGCGTTCGCGTTGGTGGAACAGTCCCCGCGGCAGTGGGCACCTCGACTGCGCGGCACCCCCGCACTCGCCCCGACCAGCGACTTGTTCACGACCGCCTGGCGACGCTGCACCGACGGCGACGGGCCCGGCTGGCAGGAACTCACCACGACCAGGAGACGCCGATGAGCACCCAGATCCTGCTTCCCGAGGACCGCTTCGCCGAGGAGCTCGAGGCGCTCGCCGCCAGCGACACCGGGCCTCGTCCGCCCGGGTGGCTGCTGACGCCGCGGGCGGTCGTGCAGTTCGTGATGGGCACGGAGTCGGTCGGCCGGGGCAAGGCGAAGGTGGCGATCTCACCGAAGTACGTCGGCGATCCCGGGCTGGTCGAACGCTGCGTCGTGACCCTGGCCGGTCAACGCGGGCTCATGCTGGTCGGCGAACCCGGCACGGCCAAGTCGATGCTGTCGGAACTGCTGGCGGCCGCGATCAGCGGAACCTCGACCCTGGTGGTCCAGGGCACGGCCGGCACGACGGAGGACCAGCTGCGGTATGGCTGGAACTATGCCCAACTGCTCGCCCACGGGCCGAGCGAGGATGCGCTGGTGGCCTCACCGGTGCTGCGGGGCATGGAGACCGGCCGCATCGTCCGGATCGAAGAGATCACCCGCTGTCTGCCTGAGGTCCAGGACTCGCTGGTATCGCTCCTCAGTGAGCGGCGCATCGCCATCCCCGAACTGGGCGACCGGTCCGTCGCGGCGACCCAAGGGTTCTCGGTCATCGCGACCGCCAACCTCCGCGACCGTGGCGTGACCGAGATGAGCGCGGCGCTGAAGCGACGCTTCAACTTCGAGACCGTCGACCCGATCGCCGATATCGATGCCGAGATTGCGTTGGTGACCCGCCAGACCAGGCTGGCCCTGGCTGCGGCGGCCGTCGACAAGCCTGTCGACGAGGTGGTGGTCGAGGTGCTGGTGACGGCGTTCCGGGACCTGCGTTCGGGGGTGAGCCGCGAGGGCTGGGCGGTGGAGAAGCCGTCCACGGTGCTGTCGACTGCGGAGGCGGTCGCGGTGTCGACGTCGGTGGCGCTGGGGTCGGCGTACTTCCCGGCCCACGCCGACGGGATCCGCATGCTGCCCGGGCACCTGCTCGGGGTGGTCCGCAAGGACGACCCTGCGGATGCCGGCCGGCTCCGGGGGTACTGGGATGCTGTCGTGCGCCGCCGGGCCGAGGACGGCCAGCGAACGTGGCGGACGCTCTGGCAGCAGCGCGACGACCTGGGCTGAGCCGTGGACCCCACCGAAGGGCTCGCCGAACTGCTGGCGGCGCCGACGCACCTGATCGGCGTACGCCATCACTCCCCCACCATCACCCGGGTCCTGCCGGACCTGCTGGATGCCGCGGCACCGGATGCGATCGTGCTGGAGGCGCCGCCGGAGACCGCCGACTGGATCGAATGGCTCGTCCACCCCGAGGCCGTCCCACCGCTGGCGTTCGCGGTGATCCGCGCCGACGGCCAACTCGGGTTCTATCCGTTCGCCGATGTGAGCCCCGAGCTGGCGACGCTGCGCTGGGCCGCCGAGCGCGGCGTACCCGTGTTGTGCGGGGACCTGTCCACCGCCGCGGACCCCGTCGAGCGTGCGGACGCCGATCCGAACGAGCGCGCTGGAGCCGATGAGGGGCCAGCAGAAGCCGATCCGGGCCCCGAACCATTCGTGGACGTCCTGCACAAGGCCGCCCGGGCGCGACATCGCGATGATGTCTGGGATCGGCTGGTCGAGGTCCCGGGGGTGGGCGCCACCCCCGAAGCCGTACGCCGGGCTGGGCTGGCGTTCGGTTGGGCGTACCGGGCCGGGGACCGACTCGACGCCCGGGCCGCTGCCCGCGAGGCAGCAATGCGGATGGCGATCCGGCGCGCCCGCACCGACCACGGCCCGCGGGTGGTCGCGGTCACCGGTGCCTGGCATTCCCCGGCGCTCACCGGAGATCCGGACGACACCGCCGAGGCTGATGCCGCGTTGCTCGCCGGCTGGCAGGTCGGCGCGGCGACGAGCTGCCTGGTGCCCTGGACCGCCGAACAGCTGGATTCGCGGTCCGGGTATCCGGCGGGCATCCGAGACCCACGGTGGCAGACCGAAGTGCTGCAGCACGGCGGCGACGCAGCGGCGTTGGCTGACCGGACAACGGCATTGCTGACGCGGATGGCGGCGGGCGTCCGTGCTGAGGGGTTCCCCGCGGGACCCGGCGAGGCGGCGGAGGCGGCGCGACTGGCCCGGGATCTGGCGTCGATCCGGGGGTTGCCGGCCCCGGGGCGCGATGAGTTGTTGGAGGCGTGCACGACGGTGTACGCCCACGGTGACGTCCTCGGTCGCGGGCGGATGGTCGCCCGGGTGGCGCAGGCCGTGCTGGTTGGTGACGACCGGGGTCGGCTCGCGCCGGGTACGCCGGTCAGCGGGTTGGTCGCGTCGTTCGAGGCCGAGCGGGATGCGCTGCGGCTGCCCGGGCGTGGCGTCGACGAGCGTGAGCTGCGGCTGGAGCCGTTGCGGGCGGACCGGGCCAAGGAGTTGTTCCTGCAACGGTGTGCGGCGGCACGGATCGCGTACGCCGAGAACCTCGGCACCGTCGGCGTCGGCGGTGCACAGGCGGTCACCTCGGGGTGGCGCGTACGCCACACCCCCGCCACCGATGCGACCCTGGCGGCCGCGGGCCTGCGCGGTGTGACAGTGGCCCAGGCTGCCACGGCTCGCCTGAACGAACCCTTCGCGCCACGGCTGCAGGGCGCCCCTGGTTCAGGCGTGCCCCGGTCGGACGGTGAGACCGCGACCAACGACGAGGCGCCGACACCGTCGGTCCTGGTTGCCCATCTCGGCGCGGCCGCCCGCTGCGGGCTGGCGGACAGCTTCGCCCTGTGGCTGACCGAGGCCGGGGACCGACTGCCGGCCGAAGCCGACCTGGGCATCCTCACCGCGGCCCTCGACACACTCACCTCCATCACCGACGGCCTGATCGCTGGCACGAGCGAACCAGGATTCGAAGCGCTCGCAGATCGAATCGACAACGTCCGTCGGGAAACCGCCCAAGCTGCGGTCGCCCAAGTCGCCGGCCTCGCCGGCAGCGACGAACCGACCGATGCCCGGGCACTCGGCGAACTCGTCGCGCTGGTCGGCGGCGAGCTCGGTCTCCGGCTGCACAGCGAACTGCGCCGGCTCGCCCGTGAAGGTGCCCCGCTGATCGCCGGTGCCGCAGCGGCCGTGTTGTGGCGATCGACTGAACAATCCTCTGCCGCGACCGATCGCTCCATCGAGGGGCTCGCAGGTGTCGCCGAACGCATCGCCGGCGCAGTGACCTCCGATGCCCGCCAGGCGCTGAAGCGGTGGCTGGTGGGCGTCTTCACGGTGTCCCCGGATCTCGTCAGCAGCGACGAGGAGTTCGCGGCGGCACTCGCTGCCGGGGTCGCGGCGTTGCCGGACGGGGTATTCATCTCCCGGCTGCCGGCCCTGCGGGGTGGGTTCGATGAGCTCAGCGCGGCCGAGCGGGAGCGTACGCTGACCGCGCTCATCGAGGCCACCGACGGCCGCGACGCCACCGGTCGGCCCGCGGATCTCCTGCGCCTGCCCGACGTGGACGCCGACACGCTCGCCACCTGGGCGGCCGAAGATCTCGAGGTCACCGAACGACTCACCGCGCTCGGGCTCACTGACGTCTCGTTCACCCCCACCACCCGCTGGCGACTGATCCTCGGCCGCCGCCACGGCGAGCTCAGCGATCAGGCCCGGACGCTGGCCCGCAGCCTCGACCAGCTCTACGGCGCCGGACGGGGCGAAGGGTCCGCACGGGACACGGCGACCGGTGCGGGCAGGGAGAAGGCGTACCCCTCCGCCCGCCACTGGGGCGACGCCCTGGCCGAACTGTTCGGCGACGACGTGCGCGCCGACGTCGTCGCAGACGCACTCACCGCCGGGGACCCCCGGGCGGTGGAGCTGCTGGACGACGAAACAGCACGGCCGTCGGCCGACCTGCTGGCGACGGTGCTGTCGATGGCCGGCGCGATGCCGGAACATACGCTCGCCCGGCTGCGGCCGGTGCTGCGGCGGATCGTCGACCAACTGGCGGCTGTGCTCGCGACCCGACTGCGCCCGGCCCTGCAGGGCGTGACGACCAACCGCAGGACCCTGCGCGACCCCGGCCGGCTGGATGCGCCTGCCACCATTCGCCGCAACCTCCAGCACACGGTCCGTGCTGCGGATGGGCGGTTCCAGATCGTCGCCGCGACCCCGGTGTTCCGGCAGCGGATGGCCAAGCACGCCGAGTGGCATGTCATCGTGGTGGTCGATACGTCCGGGTCGATGGAGGCCTCCACGGTCTTCGCTGCGCTGACGGCAGCGATCTTTGCGGGCGTCCCGGTATTGGAG
>JAUNUL010000026.1:10679-15541 GCA_030538175.1 Propionibacteriaceae bacterium
TTTAGGTGACGTTCCTCGCGTTCTCCACCGAGGTCGTGGACCTGTCGGACCACGTCGGCGATCCGTTGGCGCTGCTCTTGGAGATCAGCGTCGGCGGTGGCACCGACATCGCGCGGGCCATGCAGGTCGCCCGCGGGAGGGTGCGGGTGCCGTCGCGGACGATGGTGGTGCTGATCAGCGACTTCGAGGAAGGGGGCTCCCCCGCCAACCTGGTCGCCCACGTCGGGGCGCTCCACGATTCCGGGGTGAAGCTGCTCGGGTGTGCGGCGCTGGATGACACGGGGGTGGCGCGGTACAACGTCGCGATCGCCGGTCAGGTCGCCGCCGCCGGCATGGCCGTCTCCGCGCTGTCCCCGACGCAGCTCGCGCGGTGGGTCGCCGAGCAGGTGAACCGATGAGCGCCGGGTTGCCGGCGGTCGACCCGGCGTACGCCGCTGAAGTCCTGGCCAGCCTGCCGCCGCGCCTGGCGAAGAAGATGGACGCCCAGGACCCGACCGAATGGATCGTGAGCGAGGGCACCCCGGTCACCGTCACCGTCGGCAAGGCGACCGTCACGATCAACGGGCCCACCGACGCCGCCTGCGATTGCTTGCTCGCCCCCAAGTGCCTGCATCTCGCCGCCGTGCTGGCGGCCTGCCCGGTCGCAGATGCCGAACCGCCAACCGATGCCGACGCCGCCACCGACACCGGATCGACACACGAGGCCGCGACACCCACCTCCCGCGCTGGAGCGAATACCGGCCCTGATCGACCCCGTGCTGGGACGTCCAGCCACGATGATGCCACCGACGATGTGGCGGTCTCCCGGCTGCCGGGTGAAGCGCTCGAGGCCGTCGAGCTCGCCGAGCAGACCCTCGACACCTTGATCACCGAGGGGCTCGCGGCGATCACGACACCGGACCGGGCGCGGGTCCTGCGTACGGTCGCCCTCGCCCGCGTCCATGGACTGCACCGGCTGGGCGCCGCGTTCGCGACCCTGCATTCCCGGCTGTCGACGCCGACGACCGAGGGCGCTGTGGTCGCGCTCGCGGAGTGTGCAGTGGTCGTGTGGGGGTTGGCGTACGCCCACAACAGCGGCACGATCACTGACGACCATCTCGGCACCGCGCGCCGGCGGTATTCGCCGATCGGCACCCTCCGACTGCAGGGGCTGGCGTGCGAACCAGTGGTGACTGACTCGGGGTACTCCGGTGTCGTCACCCACCTCGCCGACGACACCGGCCGGGTGTGGACGCTGAACTCGATCGTCCCCGGCGACCTCGCCGCGATCCGGGGCGCCTACCGCGGCAGCACGGGCCTGCCGGAGGTCACCGCCCCGCACCGTGAGCTGGCCCGGAGCGGGCTGTTGGTGACCCGGGCGACCGGTTCGGCCGATGGCCGGCTCGGCAAGGGTTCGGGGGTGCGGGCGTCGGTGCGGACTTCCGCGGGTGAGCTGGCCAACGATATCCCCGGCTGGTGGTGTGGTGAGGCCGAGATCACCGGCCTGCAGGCAGGACCGGACGCATTGCGGCTGCGGTTGCGCACAGCCGATGGTTTGAAGTTCGCCGAGTTCGCGGCGGCGGTCTGGCAGTTGGATCCGGATGCGGTACGCCTGCTCGGCGGCTGCGCGGGGACGACCGTCGAGGTCCGGTTGCGCGGTGGCCGGTTGCTGGCGATCCGGTCATCGGCGTGGGGTGACCCGGCCAAGCGGACCGACCCGGACGGCGACTGGTGGTTCCCCGGATTGGACCGGATTTCCCGCGATGCGCTCGGCACGACGTACGCCGGCCCGCCGACCATCTGGCCAGCGCCCGCCGGGCTCGACCCGGTGACGGTGGTGACCCGCTGGCGAGACCGGGTGGCCCGCCAGGGCCGGCGTACGGTCACGGGGGCGGGGCTGACCGGGCTGACACGCGACCGGGCGTGGCTCGAAACGGTCGCCTCCCCGGCTCGAGCGCGGCTGCTCGCTGGGCTGGCCGAGGCCGGCGCGCGGGGTGAGCGCCGCTTCGATGGCTCGTTCGAGGCGGACCCGACGGCCCTCCGCCCGGCGTGGACGGCGTTGGCGGCGTCCCTGAGGAGTGACTGACGGCGCTTTCGGTGTCCCTGCGGAGTGCTGACGCCGTCAGCACTCGATGACGTTCACCGCCAGGCCGCCGAGGGCGGTTTCCTTGTATTTCGCCTGCATGTCTCGGCCGGTGTCGCGCATGGTGGCGACCACCTCATCGAAGGTCACCTTGTGGGAACCATCACCGTGCAGGGCGGTCCGCGCGGCGGCGATGGCCTTGACGGCGCCGATGGCGTTGCGTTCGATGCAGGGGATCTGGACGAGCCCGCCGATCGGGTCGCAGGTCAACCCGAGGTTGTGTTCCATGCCGATCTCGGCGGCGTTCTCGATGTGATCGGTGTATCCCCCGAGCACCCCGCACAGCGCCCCGGCCGCCATCGAACACGCTGACCCGACCTCGCCCTGGCAGCCGACTTCGGCACCGGAGATGGAGGCCTGTTCCTTGATGATGATGCCGATGGACCCGGCGATCAGCAGGAACCGCACGATGCCGTCCTCGCTGGCTCCCGGGACGAACTCGGTGTAGTACTTCAACACCGCCGGGATGATCCCCGACGCCCCGTTGGTCGGCGCGGTGACCACGCGGCCGCCGCCCGCGTTCTCCTCGTTCACCGCCAGCGCCCACAGGCTCACCCAGTCCATGCCACGCAGGGGGTCGTCCTGGGCCCCGTCGACCTTGATCTTGCGGTGCAGCTCGGGTGCCCGCCGGCGTACGCGGAGTCCACCCGGCAGGATCCCTTCGGTCCGCAAGCCGTTGTCGATGCACTCCGACATCACCGACCAGATCTTGAGCAGCCCGGCCCGGGTTTCCTCCTCGGGGCGGAACGCATTCTCGTTCGCCAGGACCAGACCGGACCACGACAGGCCGGACTCCTCGCAGGCGGCCATGAGCTCGGCCCCGGTGCTGAACGGATACGGCAATTGGACCGACTCCGATGGCAGTTCGTCGGCGGCCGCTGATTCCTCGTCGACGACGAACCCGCCACCGATCGAGTAGTAGCTCTTCTTGCCAAGCTCGGTGCCGGAGGCGTCGAACGCGGCCAGGGTCATGCCGTTGGGGTGGAACGGCAGGCTGACGCGGCCGTTGAGAATGAGATCGGTGTCGGGATCGAAGGTGATCTCCCGCTCCCCGCCGAGGGTGAGCCGGTGGTCGGTGCGAACCCGTTCGATCATGGCGGAGACGGCGCGCGGATCGACGGTGTCGGGTTCCTCGCCCAACAGGCCGAGGATCACCGCGGTATCGCTGGCGTGGCCCTTGCCCGTCGCACCCAGGCTGCCGAACAACTCGGCGTGGACACGCTCCACCCGATCGAGGACGCCGTCGTCCCGCAGATCGCCGAGGAATCGCACCGCCGCCCGCATCGGACCAACCGTGTGGGAGCTCGAGGGGCCAATCCCGATCTTGAACAGATCAAACACGCTGAGTGCCATGCTCCATCCTCCCATCACTCACCCAACCGCGGCAGGGGCTTCGGCGCACCTCGCGGATTGCCCTGGGAGCCGCTCCGGTCAGGGCGCGAGGTGGCGCAGGAAACGCTGGGGGTCGGTGAGGAAATAGCGTTCGTTGACGACGAGCTCGAGGTCGGCCCAGTCGGCGGTGCGGAATCCCTCGCTGGTCAGTTCGATGATCGTCGCGCCCGGGAGAGCGGCGAGGATCGGTGAGTGGGTGGCGAGCACGATCTGGACGCGTTCCTCGGTGAGCAGTTCGCGCAAGGTCGCCAGCACCCGCAGGCTGGAACTGAACGACAGCGCCGACTCGACCTCGTCGAACAGGTAGAGCCCGGGCGCCGGTTGACCGTTGCGGCCGAACGCCCGGGTTTCGATCACCTCGAGGAACGACTCCCCGTGACTCATGGCGTGGAAAGCGCCGGCGCCGACCTCCTCCAGATAGGTGTACAGCCCGTGCATGGTTTCGGCCCGCAGGAAATAGCCTCCCCGGGCCGCACCGGGTCCGCGTGACAGCGTGAGGTCGTCGGCCAGGCCGGATTCCGTGCGGTGGGTCAGGTGCATCGCGCCGGTTGAGCCGCCCTCGGGGTTGAAGCCGTACGCCTCCGCGAGCGCCTCAACCAGCGTCGACTTCCCCGACCCGTTCTCCCCGACCAGGATCGTCGCCTGGCCGAAATCCAGGCCCTCGGTTATCAGCTGACGGATGGCAGGGATCGTGAACGGCCACTGGCCGAGGTCACCATCAAAGTCCGAACGCGCCTGGATGCGGCGTACGGGACGGGGAACCGACCACGCCGCAGACTTGCCCTTCGACCCAGACTTGGCTTTCGACGCAGCACGGTTCGTCGACCCGGACGTGGCCTTCGCGCCGGACCTGGCCGAAACCTTCTTGGCCCCCGCCGGACTCCTGCCGCTGGCAGAGGACGTCGCGCCGGACCCGGCCATCGTCAGTGGGCGGCTTCGTGCCAGGACGTGCCGATGCCCACCGACACATCCAGGGGCACGGTCAGGTGGACGGCGTTGCCCATCCGCTCCCGGACGAGTTCCTCCAGCACCTCGGCCTCACCCGGTGCGACCTCGAACACGAGCTCGTCGTGCACCTGCAGCAGCATCCGCGATCTCAGCCCGGCCGCCGCGAGCCCCGCCTCGATGTCGAGCATCGCGACCTTGATGATGTCGGCTGCCGAGCCCTGGATGGGTGCGTTGAGCGCCATCCGCTCAGCCATCTCACGACGCTGCCGGTTGGAGCTCATCAGGTCCGGCAGATAGCGCCGCCGACCGAGGATCGTCTCGGTGTATTCCGTGCGCCGCGCCTGCGCCACGATTCCCTGCAGATAGTCCCGGACCCCGCCGAAGACCTCGAAATAGTCAT
>JAUNUL010000482.1 GCA_030538175.1 Propionibacteriaceae bacterium
CGCCTGTGGCCAGGTCATCCGCGGCGCGATCACGTACGCCAGCAGGGCATTCAGCCCGAGCCCCGCGGCGAGCCCGAGCGGAAAGCGCCCCAGCACGCCCATCACGATCGTCATGACGCCCGCGATCAGCGCCGTGCCCGCCGCGACCATCGCGATGCTCGCGCCCATGTTCTCCGGCGTCGCCGGCAGGCCCGAGATCAGGTTGCCGTTGCGGTCAGCGGTGGTGCCGATGATGAGGGGGTTCAGGGCGATGATGTAGGCCATCGCGAAGAACGTGACCAGACCGCCACGGACCTCACGGCCGATGGTGGACTTGCGCTTGGTGATCTCAAAGTAGCGATCGAGACCCGAGGAGGAGCCTGCCTGAGGACCCTGCTGGGGGTGCTTCACGGCCTTGGGGGAATTGGTAACCACGGAGGGACATAGTAGGCCTACCCCTCCGGGCGTACCGCACCGACCCCGGAATGCGACCAAGGTTGCTGCGCGATAGCGCGGGTTATGCTGACCGCGTGGTGAATCTGAGGCGTCGCACGACGCGGTTCCTGACAGCGTCTGCCGCCGTCGCGTTGCTGGCCCCGGGGTGTTCGATCGCCTCGTCGCCCGATCAGGTTCCCGGGTCAACCCGGACGGGGCTGGAGCCGGTCGCGGCGGAGCCCCCACCGTCGGACATCGGGGTCGAAGCACCCACGTCGGGGGCAGCGGTTCGGTTGGGCGACGTGGAGTCGGTCGTGCAGCGGGTGGCCTGCATCGACATGGGCGACAGTTGGTCGATGAGCGGCAGTGATGACGCCGGCGCGAAGGTCGCCGTCATCTTGTCGGACGACAAGCTGACTGTGCGCAGCGCGAGCGTGGTCTTCGACGACGGTCGCTTGGTGGACATGAAGGAAGGCCAGGGCTCGGCGACGATCGCGTGGCAGGGCGACACGTTCACCATCTCGGGCTTGGGCACCTACATGGATTTGGCGAAGGACCCCAACTCGGCGGGTGAGCAGACGAACTTCGTGATCACGTCGACCTGCTCAGCCTGAGCCGCCCTTCGACGATCCTCGCGCAGAGCGCTCGCGATCGCTCAGGGACCAGCAATACCTTCGCGGCTCAGTCAAAAAGCGTTTCGTCGATGCCGATCGTGTCGTACGACGGTGCCGGCAACTCCCGTGCCCGCTGCTCCGCCACGACGTCGGAGTGCCCACCACAGCCGTGGTTGATCGACACCACTCGGCCGTCGGACGGTGAGTACTGGTTGGTGCAGGCGCCGAACATGGTGCCGAGCGCCCCGCGCAGGGCCACGAAGTAGCCGCAGGTGGAACAGGGTGCGGGCGCCTCGCGCGATCCTTCGTCGCCGGGGCCGGGCGGGCCGTCGAGCCAGCGCTCGGCAGCCTCGTCGCGGCCGAAGCGGCTGAGCACGCGCTCGCGGCCGAGGCCCAATTCAGCGACTGTCGTGCGCAACTGCACCCAATCGGCGTTGTCGGCGTCGACAGGCAGGTCGGTGGCTGCAAAGCCCGGCTCGAGGCGCGGGTCGTTGTCGGGCGTGGCCATGAGCATGCCCGGGGCGATGTCGCCGGGGCCGATCCGGTCTGCCCACGGCACCCACTCGGGAGCCAGGAGGGCGCCGTCGGTGGGCAGCAGGACTGCCTCGTTGACGGTGGGTTCCTTGGCCCGGGACGCACGCACGAGCGTGACGGCCCACTGCCAGTCGGCGTAGCCGGGCAGCAGACACTCGAAGGTGTGGGTGACGATGCGGTCGCCTTCTTCGGCGACCACGTCGCGGTGTTCGCCGACGGAATCCGGGCCGCCGACCTCAACCGCGGCCTCCCGAGCCAGGTCGATGGCTGCGGCGGACACCGCGTCGAGCTTGGGTGCCGCCATCACAGCTCCAGTTCGTCGGCGACCCTACGCAGCAGTTGCGCCACCTTGGACGCCTGC
>JAUNUL010000027.1:0-3976 GCA_030538175.1 Propionibacteriaceae bacterium
AGGATCGGGGTCCGACCAGAGTTCGCGGTCCACCGCCTCGTGCAGCTTCTCCACCATCCCGCGCAGCGCCCACGGGTTGGCGCGGCGCAGGAACTCCTGATTGGTCTCCTCGAGCAGATACGTCTCCGCCAGCTGGGCGTACATCCAATCGGGCACCACGCCGGCCGTCGCATCGAAGCCGAACAGATAGTCCACCGTCGCGGCGAGTTCGAACGCACCCTTGTAACCATGGCGCTGCATCGCGGCGATCCAGCGCGGGTTGACCACCCGAGACCGGAACACCCGCGCGGTCTCTTCGGCGAGCGTCCTGGTGCGCACGGCATCGGGGACGGTGGAGTCGCCCACGTACGCCTTCGGGTCTGCGCCGGTCAGGCTGCGAACCATGGCGACCATGCCCCCGTGGTACTGGAAATAGTCATCGGAGTCGGCGATGTCGTGCTCGCGGGTGTCGATGTTCTTCGCCGCAACCTGGATGCGCCGATAGTTGTCCTCCATCGTCTCCCGGGCAGGCACGCCGTCGAGGTCGCGGCCGTACGCGAAGCCGCCCCACGTGGCGTACACCTCGGCAAGGTCGGCATCGGAATGCCAGTTGCCCGCTTCCAGCAGGGGCAGGATCCCGGCCCCGTAGGTGCCGGGTTTGGAGCCGAAGATGCGAGTACGCGCGCGTCGGGCGTCTCCATGGGTCGCGAGATCGGCCTCGGCATTGGCGCGGACGAAGTTGTCCTCCGGGGACTCGTCCAGGCCGGCAACCAGGGCCACGGCATCGTCGAGCAGATCGATCACGTGCGGGAACGCGTCGCGGAAGAAGCCGGAGATGCGCACGGTCACGTCGATGCGGGGTCGCTCCAGCTCCGTCAGCGGGATCGGCTCGAGGCCGACGATGCGACGGGAGACCTCGTCCCAGACGGGGATGACCCCGAGCAGGGCGAGGACCTCGGCGATGTCATCACCCGAGGTGCGCATCGCGGACGTCCCCCAGACCGACAGGCCCACCGACTTCGGCCAGTCACCCTCCTCGGTGCGATAGCGCGCGAGCAGGGAATCCGCCATGGCCCGCCCGGTCTCCCAGGCGAGCCGGGACGGGATGGCACGCGGATCGACCGAATAGAAGTTGCGGCCGGTCGGCAGGACGTTGACCAGGCCACGCAGGGGCGACCCCGACGGCCCCGCGGGAACGTAGCCACCGTCCAGCGCGTGCAGGACCATCGGGATCTCGTCCGAGGTCTTTGCCAGGCGCGGCACGACCTCGCGGCAGGCGAACTCCAGTGCCGCCGCGACGCCATCGGCATTGGCCTCGGCCGGCAAATCCGCCAGCAAGCCGGGGACCACAGCAGGATCCCAGCCGGCCGCGGCGACTTGGCGTACGAGATGGGCGGCGAGCTCTTCGACGCGATCGGTCTCTCCGAGTGCGGTCTCCTGCAGATCCAGCCCGAGCGCGACCCGCAGCCCCGGCACGGCACCGCCGGAGCCACCGAAGATCTGGTTGGCCCGCAGCACGGCCAAGACGAGGTTGACGAGTTCGTCGCCCTCAGGTGCGCGGCCGAGAATGTGCAGGCCGTCGCGGATCTGGACGTCCTTGATCTCACACAGCCAGCCGTCGACGTGCATGATGAAGTCGTCGAACTCCTCATCACCGGGTCGCTCCTCAAGCCCGAGATCGCTGTCCATCCGCGCTGCCTGGATGAGGGTCCAGATCTCCCCCCGCAGTGCAGGCGCCTTGGCGGGATCCATCGCGGAGACGTTGCCGTATTCATCGAGCAACTGCTCCAGCCGCGCGATGTCGCCATAGGTTTCTGCTCGCGCCATCGGGGGCACGAGATGGTCGACGATGGTGGCGTGGGCGCGGCGCTTGGCCTGCGTCCCCTCCCCCGGGTCGTTGATCAGGAACGGATAGATCACCGGCATCGACCCCAGCGCGGCATCCGGCCCACACGCGGCGGACAGGGCGAGGTTCTTGCCGGGCAGCCATTCGAGGTTGCCGTGCTTGCCCAGGTGGACGATCGCATGGGCACCGAACTCACGTTCGAGCCAGCGATAGATGGCCAGATAGTGGTGCGTCGGTGGCAGGTCGGGATCGTGATAGATCGCGATCGGGTTCTCCCCGAACCCGCGTGGAGGCTGGACGAGGATGACGACGTTGCCGGCGCGCAGGGCGGCCCCGACCAGCTCGCCGTCTTGGACGAAGACCTCACCGGGCGCCTCGCCCCAGGCCTCATTGACGGCGTCGACCAGGGCCGCAGGCAGATCGGCGAGCCAACGCTGATAGTCCGCGACCGGGATCCGGATCGGCTGGCCTGCGAGCTGCTCGGAGGTGAGCCACTCTTCGTCCTGGCCACCGGCCTCGATGAGCGAGTGCATCAGCAGGTTGCCTGCGGTCGTGTCGGGGCTTTCCCCCTCAACAGCCACGACCTCACCGGTGCCCGGGATCTCCCCGGGGGCGCCAACGTCATAGCCGGCCTCCCGGAGGGCGGCCAGCAACCGGATGAGTGAGACAGGGGTATCGAGCCCGACAGCGTTGCCGATGCGGGAATGCTTGGTGGGATAGGCCGACAGGACGATCGCGATCTTGCGCTCGGCCGGCGGAATATGGCGCAGGCGGGCGTGGTGGACCGCGAGCTCAGCCATGCGGCGGCAGCGTTCGGTGTCGGGGACATAGTGGGGCAGCCCGTCAGCATCGAGTTCCTTGAAGGAAATGGGGACACCGATGATGCGGCCGTCGAACTCGGGGACCGCGACTTGGGTGGCGACATCGAGCGGGGACATGCCATCGTCCGAGGCTTCCCAGTCGGCACGGGACCAGGTGAGGCAGAGCGCCTGGAGGATGGGCACGTCGAGGGCGGCGAGTGCGCGCACGTCCCACGCTTCGTCGTCGCCACCGGCCTGGGCAGTCGCGGGTTTGGTGCCGCCGGCCGCGAGGACGGTGGTGATCAGCGCGTCATAGGTCGCGAGATGATCCAGCAGGTCCTGGGGCGCATCGCGCAGCGAAGTGGCGAAGATCGGAATGCCCACACCGCCGGCAGCGTCGATCGCGTCAGCCAGTGCCGTCACATAGGCGGTGTTGTCGACGGCCTGCTGGGCCCGATAGAACAGCACTCCGACCCGAGGGACAGCGCTGTCCTCGGGGGCATCGCGCAGGGTTCCCCAGACCGGCTGCTCGGCAACGGGTTCGAACCCGACGCCGTCGAGCAGAACGGTGTCGCTGAGGAAGCCATGGGCCTGCGCAAGGTTCACCAGTCCGCCCTGGGCGAGATAGAGGTGGGTCTGCGCCGCCACGTTGACCGGGACGGTCGAGAGCTCCATCAAGGCGGCGTCAGGCACCTGTTCGCCACCGATCACCACCCGGGGCAACCCGGAGGCGACGACCTGGTCATAAGCCGCGGGGAGCCCGTGGGCCGACCCCAGGAACCGGAAAACAACAAGCTCCGCTTCGCTGAGCAGTTCCGCCAATCGCTCCGGCTCGACCTTGACCGGGTTGGCAAACCCGAAGTCAGCGCCGCTCGCACGGGCGGCGAGCAGGTCGGTGTCGGAGGTGGACAGGAGCAGTACCCGGGACATGGTTTCCTCTCGCTGACAGCGCGGCCGAGCCTACTGGTGGCGCACCGATGCGCAACGATTCGCCGTCGACCCGTCCGCGGAGATCGCATGACAAGGAGAAACGCGCGGCCACCGCAGGGGTCGGTGGCGTTTTGTTGCGGCCTGCCCGAGGGCTGTGATGACGGCGATGGCCCAAGTGCCCGGGGATAGGCTGGCCACGTCCCAAGGAGAAGCCGTGCCTGTCCCCCATTCACCGCGTGAACCTCGTCGCCAGCAACCTCACTCCCGTCAACGTGGCGACTTGTGCCCCGGGCTGTTGCGGCCCTTCCCCGCTGAGGACGGCGCGATTATTCGTCTCCGACTGCCCGGTGGCGAGGCTTCGGTCGCCTTGCTGGCGGCACTGATGGAGCTCGCCGCGGACGGTGCAGGCTTCCTCCAGCTC
>JAUNUL010000027.1:3986-4507 GCA_030538175.1 Propionibacteriaceae bacterium
ATCCACTGCCCGATGAGATCGTCGAGGCAGTGCTGGCTCTCGGGTTGGTGCCATCACCCGCCCACGAGCGGGTCCGCAACATCGTCGCCTCCCCGTTGTCGGGCTGGTGGCCACGCAACACCGCTGCGGGGCCGGACGCGGTTGCTGATGTCCGAGGCATCGTCGCCGAACTTGACCAACGGATCTGCGCCGATGCTGCATTGGCTGGCCTCTCCGGCAGGTTCCTGTTCGCCATTGATGACGGTCGCGGGGACATGCTGGACCAGCCGTTCGACGTCGCCTATCTCGCCGAGGACGAAGCCAGTGGCCGTCTGCTTTTCAATACCGGCAGCGAGATCCCGGTGGAGACACACTTCACAGAGGCTCTGCACATCAGTTCTGACGCCGCCGCCAGCGTTCTGGTCGACGTTGCCAAGGCCTTCCAACGGATGCGGGTCGCCACCACCCCCGCGCCGTGGCATGTGCGCGAGTTGGACGCCGGCCAGCGCCGCGCGCTGCTCACGGAAGCGGCAGCATTGGCT
>JAUNUL010000027.1:4517-15379 GCA_030538175.1 Propionibacteriaceae bacterium
CACGAACCTGATGGAGTGGTTCACGAACCCGATGGAGTTCGTCCGAGCGCTGTCGCAGGTGACTCGCTCAACGGGCCCGGCCTCAATCGCCAACTTGTTCGCGGATCCGCCCCTTATGTCTCACCGGACTCCCGTGCTGCCGTGGAGCCCGGCCTCGAACCGGGTCCCGTCGGCCCCCACGCTGTGGTCGGGCTCCCACTGGGCCGGCTCACCCCCGACGGGCTCAAGGCCCTCACTGCAGTGACCGACACGGTCATCATCACCCCATGGCGCAGCCTGGTCGTTCCCCACGCAGCCGACCGGCTCGCCGAGCTCGCAGGCTTTGCCACCAGCCCGCACTCCGGCTGGGCGAAGATCAGCGCCTGCACCGGTGCGCCGGGCTGTTTCCGCGCGGCCCATGACACCGAAGCGGTCGCGCGCGGCCTTGTCGCCGCGATCGAAGTCGCGACACTCGCGCTCACAGAACCGGTCCATCTGGTTGCCTGTGATCGTCACTGCGGTGCCACCGGCCAGCAGCGTCACCTGCAACTCACCAGTGACTCCCCCGCCGACGCCATCGCGCTGCTGTCATAATCCGAGCGCTATGGCTGACCCAACAAAACCCACGCGCCGCTACGACTACGTGACCGACGGGACCGAGATCTATCGCCAGTCCTTCGCCACGATCCGGGCGGAATCCGACCTGGCCCGCTTCGACGACGACACCGCGACCGTCGTGGTCCGGATGATCCACGCGGCCGGTGACACGTCCCTGGCTGCCCACGTCCACACCCACCCTCGTCTGGTCGAGGCGGCCCGCACGGCACTCAACGCCGGCGCCCCGATCTTCACCGACGCGACCATGATCGGCACCGGCATCACGCGCGCCCGTCTGCCACAGGACAACGAGGTCATCTGCACCCTGCGTGACCCGCGGACGCCGGGCCTGGCGGCTGCCTGGCAGACCACCCGGTCCGCCGCGGCCGTATCCCTGTGGGCCGACCGGCTCGAGGGTGCGGTCGTCGCGATCGGCAATGCCCCGACCGCGCTGTTCCATCTGCTCGAGATGATGGCTGATGGCGGACCGCGACCCGCGGCGATCGTGGGCGTCCCCGTCGGATTCATCGGTGCCGCCGAATCCAAGGAGGCCCTGCGCGACAACCCGTGGGACGTGCCCTGGCTGATCGTCGAGGGACGCCGCGGCGGGTCAGCCCTCGCGGTCTCCGCCCTGAACGCCCTCGCCCGTCGCAACGAGTTGCCGACATGACCGGCCGACTGTTCGGGGTCGGCCTCGGGCCGGGCGACCCGGACCTGGTCACCGTCAAGGCCGCGCGGAGAATCGAGTCCGCCGATGTGGTGGCCTTTTTCTCCGGCCCACGGGGCACGTCGATTGCCCGCTCGATAGCCGAGCCCTATCTGCGCACCGGTGTCACCGAGGAGCTCCTGCGCTATCCCGTCACCACCGCTGAGTCCACACACTCCGGCGGCTACTACGCGGAGATCGACGCCTTTTATGACGACTGCGCAGCGCGGCTGCGCGACCACCTGTCGGCCGGTCGGACCGTCGTGGTGCTGGCGGAGGGCGACCCGCTGTTCTTCGGCTCGTACATGTATCTTCACGACCGCCTCGCCCGCGATTTCCCCACCGAGATCGTGCCCGGAGTCACCGCGGCGAGCGGTGCGAGCGCGGCCGTCGGCACCGGATTGTGCCGGCACGAGGATGTGCTGACGGTCCTGCCGGGGACCTTGCCTGTGCCTGAGCTGGCCTGGCGGTTGGCCCAGACCGATGCTGCTGTGATCATGAAGTTGGGCCGGACGTTCCCGGGCGTACGCGAGGCCCTGCGCCAAGCGGGTCGGCTCTCCGACGCTTGGTACGTCGAGCGGGCCACCTTCGCCGAACAGCGCGTGCTCCCCGTCACGGAAGTCGATCCGGAGACAGTGCCCTATTTCGCGACCATCGTCGTGGTCGGCCGCGACCGCCGCGCTGACTCCGCCGGCCGCTGGCGCGCCCAGACTGCTGAACAACGCCCCACCCAGACCGACTCGAGCGTGCGCCCGGGTCGGCTCCGCGTGATCGGCCTGGGGCCGGGCCCGAACGAGTGGCTGACAGCGGAGGCGAGCAGCGCGCTGGCCGAGGTGACCGATGTGTTCGGGTACGCCCCGTATGTCGACCGGGTGCCGCAACGTCCGGGGCTGACCCGGCACCCGTCCGGCAACACCGTCGAGGTCGATCGGGCGCGAGCAGCGTTGGACACTGCGCTTGCCGGCGGGGATGTGGCCGTGGTGTCCGGTGGCGATGCCGGGGTGTTCGGGATGGCGTCGGCGGTGTTCGAGGCTGCGGAGGATCCGGCGTACGCCGATATCGCCATCGAGGTCCTGCCCGGGGTGAGTGCCGCCCAAGCCGTGGCAGCCCGCGCGGGTGCCCCGCTGGGTGCGGACTTCGCGGTGATCTCGCTGTCGGACCGGCTGAAGCCGTGGCCGGTCGTTGCCGACCGGCTCCGCAAGGCGGCCGAGGCAGATCTGGTGATCGCGCTCTATAACCCGCGATCGAGGTCCCGACCCACCCAACTGGCGGATGCCCGTGCGGTCCTGCTCGAGGTCCGCAGCCCCGACACCGTGGTGGTGATCGGCCGCGATATCGGTCGGGCCGAGGAGTCCCTGACGGTCACCACCCTGGGCGAGTTCGATGTCGCGCAGGTGGACATGAAGTGTTTGGTCCTGATCGGCGCGACCGGCACGCGGGTCACCAACGACCAGCGGGTGTGGACGCCCCGCTTCGTCGACTGACCCGTCACCCAACGTTCACCGATCTTCCCGGCCTCCTGCCACCCTCCGATGCTGCACTGGAAGTGCAGGAAAAGGAAAAGTGAAAGGCCACACCATGGGTGACATCGGCACACCAATCCGAAGGATCGAGGTGCTGCCGATCGAGCAGCCGGTCCTTCCCGTCCCCGAGCCCGCACCCGCGGCTCCCCCGGCCCCGGCACGCGAGCCCCGTCCCGAGCCGGTCAAGGTCCCGGCCCGTCAGCGGATGCGCGGCAAGGCGAGCCCCCTGGAGGTCGGATGACCTCAGCCCTCCCGACGGATATTGCGGTCGGCCTCCTTGGCCTGCGGACGTTCCGGATCAGGGAGGACGGGTATCTCCTCCCCGTCACGTTCAACGCCGACGATGACTGGGCCGAGATCCCGGAGAGTTGGAGCCTCGGCTATTGCATCGCGAGATGCCGGCGATCCCGATACGACGCTCCCGCCCTGCACGAGGCACCGGCGGAGGCTTGCCGCTGCGGCATCTATTCGTGGAACACGCTGTCCCGCCTCCAGCAGAACTATCGGGAACACACCGATCACGTCGTGGCCGTGGTGGCACTGGAGGGCCAGACCATCGAGGGGACCAGCGGTTTCCGTTCCCAGGCTGCCCGCATCGTGGCGCTGTGGTTGAACGAACGGCTCGTGCCCGCAGATGTCTGCCGGGCGGTGCGGACGACCTATGCGGGAGTTCCCATCCACCGCCATCGCACGACAATGATCCGGCGCCTTCTGTCAGATCAGGCCGCCCTCAGCGAGCCACCACGAGCACCGACAGTCTCGGTCCGTCCGAGCATGCGTCTGCGGCAGGTGTGTGTCCGGGCGGTGTCAGCCGTGGCCAGGAACCTGACCTGGGCTCTGTGGTGGCTCGTGCCGGCGGTGGCCCTTGGGTTGCTTGTGGGAGTGCTTCGCGACGAGACGGCCCGCCTCATTGCCGGCATCATCACTGTGCTGGGTCTCACCGTGCCGCCAGTGGTGCTGGAGGTGATTCGAGCAGATCCAACACCTCCTCCAACGGAGGAAACACTCGAGCCACCGATACGCCCGATCGCTCGTCCAGGGGCAGTGCTGGTGGCGGTCCCGCCCGCTGGCATGTCGTAGGGTGAGGCCATCCTCATGCGGGCGCGGAGGAATCCGGTGTGAATCCGGAGCGGTCGCGCCACTGTGATCGGTCCCCCGCTTCGGCGGTGGGGATCGGGAGTCAGGAACTCGGCCCGCATGCCATCCCAGCCGGGACGCGCAATCCCGGGAAAGGACGCATCATGCATATTGCCGAGGGGTTCCTGCCCCCAGCGCACGCCGTGGCCTGGAGTGTGGCCGCCGCCCCGTTTGTTGTCCATGGCGCCCGTCAGGTCGTCAAGCTTGCCAAGGAGAAGCCCGAGGCGCGCCTGCTGCTCGCCGCTGCCGGGGCCTTCACGTTCGTCCTGTCCGCCATCAAGCTGCCGTCGGTGACCGGTTCGTCGAGTCATCCCACGGGCACGGGCATCGGGGCGATCCTGTTCCGTCCCCCGGTGATGGCGTTCCTGGCCACGTTGGTGCTGATCTTCCAGGCGGTCCTGCTCGCCCATGGTGGGCTGACGACGCTCGGGGCGAACGTGTTCTCCTTGGGCATCGTCGGGCCGTGGGCGGCGTACGCCACCTTCTGTGCCCTCCGCGGCCTGCGCGTCGGGGAGACCGTTGCCGTCTTCGTCGCGGTCGCGGTCGCGAATATCGCCATCTATGGCACCACGAGCATCCAGCTTGCGCTTGCCTTCCCGGATCCGGCGACCGGTTTCCTGGGCGCTTTCGCCAAGTTTGCGGGGCTGTTCGCGGTCACCCAGGTCCCGCTGGCGATCACCGAGGGGATCCTCGCGGTCTTGCTGTTCCGGGCGCTGGCGCGCATCGCCACCCGGGAGCTGGACGTGCTCGGCTTCGCTCGCCCGACGGTGAAGGAGTCCAGCCATGTCTGACACCCTCACCCGGCAGCCGCGGACCAGCCGCGGGTTCGTCGCGACCATCGCATTGGTCGTTGCGTTGGTCGCCCTGTGGGTCATTCCGATGCTCGTCGCCCCCAGCACCGCTGACGAGGAAGCCTTCGTCGGCACCGACGCCCAGGCAACCGAGATCGTCGAGGAGCAGGGCTATGAGCCCTGGTTCGCGCCTGTCTTCGAGCCCAGTGGCGAGGTCGAGTCCGGCCTGTTCGCGCTCCAGGCCGCGCTGGGCGCGGGCGTGTTGTTCTATGTGGTCGGCTATTTCCACGGGCGCACCCGCACGGAGCAGGCATTGAGCCGCACTCCGGGCGACAGCGAGGACTGAGTGGCGGGTCTCGTCGTCGATCGGGCCGCCTGGTCCAGCCCTTGGCGGGACCGGGCGGTCGGCGACAAGGCATTGCTGTGCCTCGGTCTGCTGGTGGTGTCCGTCGCAGCTCCGTCGTGGGCCATCCCCGTGGTCGTGCTCGTCGTCTGCTCCGTGCTGGCGTTGGGTCCGGCCCGCGTACGCCCGACCCTGTGGTTCGGGGTGCTGGCCGCTCCGGCCGCGTTCCTGCTGACCGCGGCGGCGTCGATCGCGCTGGTGCTCGGCGGCGACGGCGGATTCATCACGGTCACTGCGGAGTCGCTCGCCCGGGCGGGGACCGTGTTGGCCCGGGGCGCGGCCGGCACGTCCGCGGTGTTGTTGCTGGCCTGCACGACCCCGATGGTGGAGGTGATCGCAGGTCTGCAGCGGCTTCGCGTACCCGAACCGCTCCTCGACATCGCCGCCCTCACCTATCGGCTGCTCTTCGTGTTGGCCGACGTCGCGGTGACCGTACGCCGCGCCCAGGCGGACCGGCTCGGCCATGACGGCTTCCGGCGGTCGCTGCGGTCGACTGCACTGTTGGCGGCGGCGGTGTTGGTGCGGTCCTGGGACCGGGCCACCCGCCTCACCGAGGGGCTGGCGGGGCGCGGCTTCGAGGGCTCGTTGCGTACGCTGCCCAGGCCCCTGCGGCACTCGAGGATGTTCGTGGGCCTCACCATTGGTGGCCTGACGCTGCTGGTCGCGGCAGCGATAGCGGGGGCGGTCACGTGAGGACGCGCCTGGACGGCCTGAGCGCAGGGTACGGCGACCACCGCGTCCTGGACACCGTCAACCTCGATCTTGCTGTCCCGCGCACCGCGCTCTTGGGCGCGAACGGCTCCGGCAAGTCCACGCTGCTGCGGGTGCTCTCGGGAGCGCACGTCCCCAGTGTTGGCCGGGTGCTCATCGACGGCGAACCGCTGCGCCATGACCGCAAGGGCTTGCGCGCCCATCGCCAACGCGTCCAGATGGTGTTGCAGGACCCGGACGACCAGCTGTTCTCCGCTGATGTGCTGCGCGATGTGTCCTTCGGCCCCATGAACCTGGACCTGCCTGAGGCCGAGGTCCGAGCGCGGGTAGACGAGGCCCTGGCCGTCCTGTCGATCGCCCATCTCGCCGACAGCCCCACCCATCAGCTGTCGTACGGGGAACGCAAGCGGGTCGCGCTCGCTGGTGCGGTGGCGATGCGCCCGAAGGTGCTGCTGCTCGATGAGCCCACCGCTGGTCTCGACCCGGAGGGGGTACGCGAAGTGCGTGCCGTGCTGGACCGGCTCGTGGCCGCGGGCACCGCACTCATCCTGGCCACCCACGACGTCGAGCTCGCCCTGGCCTGGGCTGATCAGGTGGTGGTCCTCACCCCCGAGGGTGTGCGCCACGGTGATCCGGTCGAGGTACTCGGCGATGCCGAGCTGCTGACCCGTGCGCGACTCAGTCGTCCGTGGCCGCTCGAACTCGCCGCACGGTTGTCACTTCCGGGCCGGCCGCGGAATCTTGAGGACATCGCGAAGCTCTTGCAGTCGTCGCCGCCCCATCGGGTGGCGGGAGAGTAGCCGCGGACGCCCGACGTCCCGACCTAAGACCGACTTCCCGACGTGCCTGCGGGTCGGGGACTCGCCGTGAGGTCGGGATGTGAGGAGGAGAGGTAGTGGCACATGTCGTCGAACGCTGGCCGCGACGACGAGCACCTGCGACTAGCTGTCGCCAGGTGCACGCCGGGAGCTGTACAGGTGTGATTCCACAAACTCCTCCGCGCGCAGCGCCTCGCCGACGAGGATCACCGCGGCCTGCGTGAGGCCGGCGGCCTCCACCTGCGCACCGATATCGGCGAGCGTCCCGCGCAGCACCAGTTCCTCGGGCTGGGAGGCCCGGGATACGACCACCACCGGGCAGTCTGCTCCATAGAACGGGGTGAGCCGCTCAGCCAGCTCCCGCGTCCGCCGGATGGCCAGGTGCAGGACCAGCGTGGCCCGCGTCGCGGCGAAGTTCTCCAGTGCCTCGGTCGACGGCATCTTCGTCGAGTCCCGCTGCACGCGGGTCAGCACGACGGACTGCGCCACCTCCGGCACCGTCAGTTCCCTGCCGACGATGGCGGCCGCGGCGGCGTACGCCGGCACGCCCGGGCACACGTCCCACGGCACCCCGGCTGCATCGAGCCGGCGGGTCTGCTCGGCGATCGCGGAATAGATCGAGGGGTCGCCGGAGCACAGCCGCGCGACCTGTTGGCCTTGGGCGTGTGCGCGAACCATCACGGCGATCTGGTCGTCGAGGTTGAGGTGCTGGGAGTCGACGAGCTCCACCCCGTCGGGGCAGTGGGCGAGGATCGCCTGGTCGAGGTACGTCCCCGCATAGATGCACACCTCGCTCGCACCCAGCAGCGCAGCGGCCCGCAGGGTGATGAGGTCGGCTGCTCCTGGCCCGGCGCCGATGAAGTGGACGGTCACGCGCCAGCCTTCGTGACGGACCACTGAACGACCGGCCGGGCCGGCGCCCATCCTCGGCGGCGCCCCAGCGGCTGGGCGTGGCTGACCGACAGCTGCACCAGTTCCCCGCCCAGCGCTGCGTGTCGGTCCAGCAGCAATTGCTCGGTCTCCAGCGTGACCCCGTGCACGACGAGCCGCCCGTCGACCCGCAGCCGCGCCCAACAGGCGTCCAGCAGGTCCGCACTCGCCCCGCCACCGACGAAGATCGCGTCGGGGTCGGGCAGCTCCGCGATCACCTCGAGCGCATCGCCGACGGCGACGTCGATGTCCGGCACACCAAGCTGGTGAGCATTCCGCAGCACCCGTCCGGCGCGTTCGGGGTCGCGTTCGACCGCGACCAACCTGTTCCGACGGTGCAGGCGGGCCCACTCGATGCCGACCGATCCCGCACCCGCGCCGAGGTCCCACAACAACTCTCCCGGGGTCGGCTGCAGCACGGCGAGCGCTGCGGCCCGGACGTGGCGTTTGGTGAGCTGACCGTCGTGTTCGTACGCTTCATCCGGCAGGCCCGGCGCCAGCCAGCCCGCCACCGGTCGGGCGTCGTCAGAACATTCGATCGCGATGATGTTGAGCCGAGGGATGCCCTCGGTCCCCTCGACCGAGAGGCCAGTCACTGTGGTTTCCCGGCGGAACTCGTCGTCGGTTCCGAGGTTGCCGAGGATCACCAGCCGAGCCCCGAAGAGCCCTTCGTCCCAGCACACGGCGGCCACCTGTGCCGGTGATTCCTCGTCGGCGGAGAGCACCAGGATCCGGCGCCCCGGCGCGAGCAGGCGGCGCAGCCCGTCAAGCGATCGTCCGGCTCCGAGGCGCACGACCGTCACGTCCTCCGCGGACCAACCCAGCCGGGCGCGGGCCAGCGCCACCGACGACACCGCGGGGTGAATGCGCACCTCGTCAGCCCCCACCAGATCAATGAGGGTCGTCCCGACCCCAGCCACCAACGGATCCCCACTCGCGAGGGCGACCACGCGCTTTCCGGCGTACTGATCCAGCATCCCCGACAGCCCTTCCCGCAAAGGAGTCGGCCACTCGACCAACTCGGCGCCACCGACCCCGGCGACCATGTCGAGGTGCCGTCGTCCTCCGAGAATCACGTCGGCGTCGACCACTGCCTGCCGACCCGCTGCTGTGGAACTGTCCAACCCGTCGGCGCCCATGCCCACCACGTCGATCATTCTCGGCAGCCTATCGGCCTGCGGTCGGCGGGCCCTGCGCGGATCCGTGGCATCATCGACCCGGTGAGTTCCTTCCCGTTCGCCGCGGTCGTCGGTTCCGATGACATGGCGCTTGCGCTGTTGCTGACGACGGTCTCGCCCGCTGTCGGCGGGGTCCTGGTGCGCGGTGAGAAAGGGACCGCGAAATCGACCATGGTCCGCGCACTGACCGAGCTATTGCCTGAGCAGCGGGTCGTGTCGGGGTGTCGCTTCGGCTGCGATCCTGCAGCCCCCGACCCGGTGTGCCCGGACGGGCCCCATATCTCAGCGTCGGCGGACGATGGGTTAACGGAGGCAGGGGCCGAGAGGGTTGACGTACGCCGGGCCCGCCTCGTGGAGCTCCCCGTCGGCGCCACCGAGGATCGGGTGACCGGCTCACTGGACCTGGAGAAGGCGTTGGGAGCAGGAGTTGCCCAGTTCTCCCCCGGGCTGTTGGCGGAGGCCAATCGCGGCATCCTGTATGTCGACGAGGTCAACCTCCTGCACGATCATCTCGTCGACCTGCTGCTCGATGCCGCGGCCATGGGCCGCTCGACGGTCGAACGCGATGGGGTGTCGGTCTCGCACGCCGCGCGGATCGTGCTCGTCGGCACGATGAACCCCGAAGAGGGCGAGCTGCGGCCGCAGCTGTTGGACCGGTTCGGGCTGACCGTCGAGGTTGCCGCCCCGCGCGACCCCGCGTTGCGGGCCGAGGTCGTACGCCGACGCCTCGCCTTCGACGCCGACCCGGAGGGTTTCACCGCGCGGTTCGCCACGGAACAGGCGGCGCTCGCGCAGCAGATCCGGGCCGCGCAGACCTTGTTGTCCCAGGTCGAGCTCGATGACTGGGCGCTGGGCAAGATCGCAGTCGTCTGTGCCGGGTTCGAGGTGGACGGCATGCGCGCCGACATCGTGACCGCCCGCGCCGCGACCGCCCACGCAGCTTGGACCGGCCGAACCAGGGTGACGCGCGAGGACATCCGCGCCGCCGCCCGCCTCGCCCTGCCCCACCGACGCCGCCGCAATCCGTTCGATGCGCCCGGGCTGGACGAGGACCTGCTCGACCAGTTGCTCGGTGACGACGACCAGCCCCCGCCGGAACCTCCCGATCCGTCGCAGGGCCCGGACCCGGATCAGGACGATTCGACCCCGCCGGAGCAACCCGACGGCCCGCCCGCCGATACCGGTGCGAACGCGGACGCAGACACCCCGGACGCCGGGACGCAGGAATCCCCAGACCACACCCCACCCGCGACCCAGAACGACCAGCAGCCGCACCAGGAACCGGGCGAGCCTCCGTTGGACAAGAACAATCAGGAGGACCCCGAGGTCCCCGGCGGCGTCGCCCCTCGCGGCCTCAGCAGCGCCGCGGACCCTTACCGTGTCCGGCTGTTCACCGCGCGCGGCATCGGCCGAGGTGCGGCCGGTCGGCGCAGTCGGGCGATCACCGAACGTGGGCGCACGACCGGCACCCGTCCGCACGCCGAGGGTCCGATCCACCTGCCGGCCACGATCCGGGCCGCGGCCCCGCATCAGCCGGGTCGAGGGCGCACGGACCGGATCCTGTTCACCGCCACCGATCTGCGCCGCGCGACGACGGAGGGCCGTGAGGCGAACCTGTTGTTGTTCTGTGTCGATGCTTCGGGTTCGATGGCCGCGCGGCGGCGGATGGAGTCGGTCAAGACGGCGGTCCTGTCGTTGTTGTTGGACGCCTATCAGCGACGGGACCGGATTGGTCTGGTCTCCTTCGCCGGTGCTGCTGCCGAGTTGGCGCTCCCGCCGACGTCATCGGTGGACATCGCTGCCCGGAGGTTGACCGAGTTGGCGCATGGTGGGCGTACTCCCCTGGCCGAAGGCCTCTGGCGCGCCGCCGAGACGTTGCGCCTGGAGAAGATCCGCGACCCCAGGCGCCGCCCGTTGCTCGTGGTCATCACCGACGGCCGGGCCACCTCGGGACCCGATGCGCTGGGGCGGGCGTACGCGATGGCGGACCTGATCCGCGCCACGCACACGCCGGCGCTGGTGATCGACTGTGAGACCGGCCGGTTCCGGATGGGCCTCGCCGGCACGCTCGCGGACCGGCTCGGCGCCC
>JAUNUL010000483.1 GCA_030538175.1 Propionibacteriaceae bacterium
GGATGACCTGGTCCTCGCGACCGTGGATGACCAGGGTCTCCTGCTTGATGCCGCGGATCTGGTCCGCCGGGGTGATCTGCGACTGGACCCAGCGCTGACGCGGGGCCGGGAACATCGCCGAGAACGCCTCGTGGAAGCCGGGCTCGATGGACGCCTTGTAGCGCGCCTCGGCCAGGTTCTCGTTCTGGGCCAGCTCATCGCCATAGGCCATGGTGCGGATGGCCTTGGCCATGTTCTCGACCGACGGCTCATAGCCCCAGATCGTGTCCAGGCCCTCGCCCTCGACGATCGGGAAGTCGACGCCCATGGAGCCCATGAGGACCAGGCGGTCGACGGCATCCGGGTGGTCGACGGTCAGGCGGATCGCGTTGGAGCCACCGAACGAGTTGCCCACGAGGTGAGCCTTCTCGATGCCCATGGCCTCCATGAACGCGAAGGTCTGGTCGGCCCACACCTGGCAGTTGTATTCGATGCCCTCGGGGCGGTCCGAATAGCCGAAGCCGACCATGTCGGGGGCCAGCACGTGGAAGTGCTCGGAGAGGATCGGGATGATGCCGCGCCAGTTGGCGTAGGCGGTCACGCCGGGGCCCGAGCCGTGCATGAGGATGACGGGGGTGCCGCCCTTGTCCTCGCCGCCCTCGAGGTAGTTGGTGTTGAAAGCACCAGTCTTGATGCTCTTACCGATTGCCGGGTTTTCTTCGGCCATGGGTGTGTCCTCCACCTGTCGATTGACCAGATCGCCCCACTCTGGGCGATCCTCACTCCGCACCTTAGTGGTCCCGCTCGCGGGCGACTAGGGCACCCCCCGCAACGTGGACTCCGGCGGCTGGAACTGGCTGAAGGCGGCCGTCACGAGGGAGTCTGGAACTCCCCCGCGTACGCCGCCAGAAGCCGGTAGGGCAGCGGGTGGGTGACCGATTCGTCCCAGGGTTGGACCCGCCTGCCGAGCTCGAGGATCGCTTCCAGAAGCTCAGCGGTGAGGCCCCAGACGACCAAGTCCTCGACAAAGAATCCGAGTCCGGTGAAACCGCCAGGGGCGGTGGCGGTGAACCGCTGGTTCGGGTCCACGAGCTGATCGAGAGTGGGCAGGAGGACGCGGCGTACTTCCCGGGGGTCCACGACGCCAACCGGATGCGGGGAGTGCCACCAAGCCAGCACGGGGACGACGGCGGCCTGCGGGGGCTGGAGATAGATCCCGGGCAACTCGTCGATCACCTCGACGGTCAGCGTCTCCAGTCCGATCTCCTCGTTGGCTTCCCTTAGCGCCGCCTGGACCGGGGTCTCGCCGGGATCGATGTGACCACCCGGAAAGACAACCTGGGCGGCATGGGAGCGCAGGTCGTGCGCGCGTTCGGTGAGCACGAGGCGGATTGCGCCGGTTGGATCGCGCCAGAACAGCACCAGAACGGCCGAGGCTCGCAGCGGGTCCGGCGGCGCGGGATGGTCGACGAAGAACGCTGGCGCATGCGCATCGAACCGCTCGCGGATCGAACGGAGCCAGTCGGGAATCACGGACGTGACTGTACGCCGGACGCCCCGCCGGGTGGGGCATTGCTCGCGGGTTGATGTGATCTGGATCACAGCGTCTGGCAAACTTGATGGATGGAGCCACTGACACTCACCATCCCTGAGCCACAGTGCCGCCCCGGTGACAATCCGGACTTCTCCGCGGTGGCGATCCCACCCGCCGGGGCGGCCCCGCGACCTGCGCTCGATGCGCCTGCCGATGCTCTGTCCGATCTCGCCCTCACCCTGATCCGGGTCCTGGACGATGACGGTCGGGCAGTCGGCCCCTGGGCTGGCGCCCTCACGTTCGACGACCTGCGGGCCGGCCTGGAACACATGGTCACGCTGTGCATCTTCGACGAGCGGATGCTGCTCGCCCAGCGACAACAGAAGACGTCCTTCTAT
>JAUNUL010000484.1 GCA_030538175.1 Propionibacteriaceae bacterium
GCTGAGACACCGTTCCTGTGGCGCCTGGGCCATCCGGCTTCGGCGGGGTACGACTTCACCCGGCGGCCGCGTCGGCAGGACATCGCGGCCCAAGACATGGTCTACCGCGAGACCGGGTCTGTGTACGTCACCCGGACCGAGATCTACGAGACCCTGCACAACCGTCTCGGTGGCCACATCGAGTTGTTCGTCATGGATGACATCGAGGCGACCGACATCGACACTCCTGCCGACTTTGCTGTCGCTGAGGCTCAGTTGTTGGAGTTCGCGCGGACCTGACTGATTCAGGCCGGTCGTGCGAGTTCATCAACTCGCTCAGCGCCAGGTAGCGCCAGCAGGGTGGCGGTGGGCACGAACAGCTTCGAACGTCGCACGCCCGACCCGATGCACACCCAGTCCCGATCGGCGACAGCGCCGTCGACCCAGATTGGCCAGTCGGCAGGAATGCCGATGGGGTTGATGCCGCCGTACTCCATGCCGGCTGCCTCGACGGCGAAGTCCATCGGGGCGAACGAGGCCTTACGGGCGTTGAGCCGCCGGCGAACCACCCCGTTCACGTCCAGCCGGTGCGTCGCAAGCACCACGCATGCGACATGCGAATCGACCCCGGCCCGGGTGCCGCGCACGACGACGGCGTTGGCGCTGGCGTCCAAGGGAACGCGGTAGTGCGCACACAGCTGCTCGGTGTCGGCCAAGGTTGGGTCGATCTCGGCGACGTGCGCCTCCAACTCGAGCTTCTCCAGAACGTGCAGCGTGGGCGCTGCCAGAAGGTCCGGCCGCTCGAGAGCGGGCACGACGTCGAGGGTTCCGTACAGTCGATGGGACACGCCGTCATCCTGCCACGGCACCTGTCGGACCCTTGGTGCCGAAGCCTGGGTGGGGTAGAATTCTCGTACGGGTTCTGCAGCGCAGTCCCGTCCGCCTTCAGCCCCGGACGCGCGTCCGGGGCTGTTGTGCGCCCAGACCTACTTGGGTATCCACAAGTGAGGCGAGCAGCGGTTCCTCACTAGCCCCCACATGTCGTGAGCCGCCTGCACTGCTCTTGGATTCGTGCCTGGGAAACGGGAACGAAGGTGGATGTACGAGATGAGATCGGAGGCTTGGAGGAGCCTGCTTTCGTTGGACGGAGCGAAGTAGAGGGTGTCCACAATGCGCTGGAGGGGACTGCTGTTGATGCGCGAGTAGGTCCCGTGTCGCTTCAGATCCCGAAGGTGCGAGCGCATGCTTTCCTGAGTGGGTGCGTCGTCCATGATGACGACCAAGTGGTCTTCTGAGCTCATGGAGGTGTGAACTCGCTGAGCGAGGTGTCCGATCAGAACCTGACGCTCCGGCCAGGGGTTCGCGTACCGCTTCCTGTGACGCTCTCGGTCGAGGCCATACTGAAAGGCTCGTAGTTCGGGTACCTGAGAGATCGCCTTGAGCGCGTCGCTGTACAGGCTCATGCGTGCTCGCAGCTTGCCGGCGAGCACATCCCACTCGCGCTTTCCCTGAGCCAAGTCCTGACCATGCAGTTCAACACGCGCAGGGACGCCGAAGTCGGAGACGGCACGTGCCACGATGCCGTCGAGCGAATCCTCGAGCTCACCGGCCCGGTTCATCGGTACGACGAGCCCTGACAGCCAGAACTCGCGGTCATTGAACGATTCATCTACGTAGAGGAGCGGCACTCTGACAGCCTGCCAACTGCCCCCGACAAAGTCGCGCACGTAACGAGGCGCGGAGAGAGTCGGTGCTCGGATGGCAGGTTGTCGGCGCGAGGGATACCCACCCTGCTGCCGTCCGCGCACCGGAGCCGAGCCCAAGGCGTCCGGGCTCTGGGTACGCTGGCGAGGAACCCGGAGCAACAGGAGAGATTCGATGGCCAAGGCAGGCAAGCAGAGCAGCGCAGCACAGAATTCGGCGCGTGCG
>JAUNUL010000485.1 GCA_030538175.1 Propionibacteriaceae bacterium
TGGGGCTGGCGGTGGCCACGGCGTCCGCGGCCTGGGTGGCGTGGGTGTCCGGCATCCTGCTCGCCGTGCTGCTGTTCGGGGTGGTGGCGCTCGGCTGCCTGCTCTGGTTCGTCAAGGTCGGCCTGCAGCGGGTCGTCGACAACGGCTACGGCCTGGTGCGCGGGCTGACCGACCCCGGCACCGATGCCGAACAGGGCACCGCCCTGGTCGAGTGGGTCACCGACACCCTCGACGCGACCGCCGACGTGCCCGCGGGCCGCGTGCTCACCTACGGCGACCTGTGGGGTCCCGAGGCGGTCGCCGCCTTCCACCGACTCCGCCTGGGGACGGGCGACCGCGTCCTCGATCCGGTGAAGCTCGAGGCGTTCAAGCCCCGCATCGACCTGCAGGTGATGACGACGTGCCTGTCGCTGCGCCGGCCCTACACGTTCCCGTTCACGACGCGGATCTTCCACTGGTGCCCGGCGTGTTGGGCCGGGTGGTTCCCCGCCCGCGTGATGCACCAACTCCGCACCGCATCGCGGCCGGCGCGCCCCCAGCGCCAACGCATCGAGGGGGTGCCCACCCTCATCCCCGACCACTGTCCGCACCACCCCGACACGCAGCTGCACCAACTGCCCGACCCGCCCGACATGCCCGTCGCGGTGGGCGTGCGGCTGAGCCTGTCGTTCCCGGGTGTGGTCAGCGCGGTGCCGATGTGGGTGCTCGACCGGTACCGCGCCGAGGGCAAGTGGGGGTACCGCGAGGTGTGGTTCTCCGACGGCGGGCTCACCTCCAACTTCCCGCTCGAGTTCTTCGACGCGCCCCTGCCCAGCCACCCGACGTTCGGCGTCACGTTGGAGGAGCCGCACCCCGACTTTCCCGACCAGTTGGCCTTCCGGCCCCTGAAGAACAACTCGGGCATCCTCGGGCGGGTCCGCCCGATCACCGGCGTGGGGCAGTTCGTCGACGCGATCGTCGGCGTCCTGGTCGACTGGCGCGACGCCCTGACCGTGCCGGCGGCCGGCAACCGCGACCGGGTGGTCGAGGTCCGCATCCCCGAGACCCTCGGCGGCCTGCACCTCACCATGCCGCGCGAAGCGATCGCCGACATCGCCCTCCGGGGCGAGGCGGGGGCCGAGGCCCTCGACTCCTTCGACTGGGACAATCACCGCTGGATCCGCTATCGCACCGCCACGACCGGCTTGGGCGACCTGTTGCACGACGCCCACGAGAACTGGCCCCACTACGCCGAGCTGCTCGACCGCGACGAGCCGCCCAGCTACCCCGTCGCCGATGGCCGGCAGGGGGCCGACCGCGAGGCCACGGCGTCCCTGCTCGCCACGGCAGAGAAGCTGCGCGAGCTGGGCAACCCGGCCCACTCGGGCAGCGTCCCCACCCCGCGGCGCCCGTTCAAGGCGACCCCGTCGACGTGACGGGCAACAGGCGGCCGACGCTAGGGTGAACCAATGACACCGGACGACGCTGCCGCCACCCGCGGACGCGGGAAGGCGCCGCGGGTGCGGCCGCAGCCGTGGTGGAGCCGGATGTGGAGGCCGTTCTGGGCCGTCCCCGCGGCCTGCGCCGTCGGCGCGGTGGTCGCGGGCCTGTTCCTCCCCCAGCTGGACCGCACGCTGGGTGCCGAGCTGCCCTTCGTCTTCCCGGGCGGCCCGGACGGGGCTCGGTCGGTCCTCGGCACGATCGCCGGCGCGATGATCTCCGTCACGGGTCTGGTGTTCTCGATCACGATGGTGGTGCTGCAGCTCGCGTCCCAGCAGTTCACCCCGCGGCTGCTGGGCACGTTCCTGCAGAGTCGGCTGTCCCAGGGCACGCTCGGGTCGTTCATCGCTTCGTTCGTGTACGCGCTCACGGTGCTGAGAGAAGTGCGCGGTGAGCAATCCGGGAACGCGTTCGTCCCGCAGCTGTCGG
>JAUNUL010000028.1 GCA_030538175.1 Propionibacteriaceae bacterium
CGGGCGGCGAGCTCTGCGCCCGTGCTGCCGGTGAACGTGATCTTTTGTGCTGCACCCATGCGCCCCATCATGTCGGGTGCCCCGTTGTGGCCCGACCTGGGGCCGCACGGGCGCAGCACGGCGTCAGCGCTGCATCGCTCAGGCGCTGCGGATCGCCCCGCCATCGACGAGGTGGTCCGAGCCGGTGATGTTCCCGGCGCGCGGGGAGGCGAGGAATGTGATGAGGGCCGCAACCTCCTCGGGTTCGGTGACTCGACCGGTCACGATGCCCATCTGTTCGGGCAGGCCGGCCAGGATCGCTTGCTCCGGCAGCCCCGTGAGTTCAGCCATCAGCCCCCACATCGCGGTGCGAGTGGGGCCCGGGGTCACGGTGAGGACGCGGACGCCAGCGGGTCCCAGCTCGGTCGCCAAGCCGCGACCGAAGGCTTTGAGAGCGGCCTTTGCGACGTTGTACGCCAGCGGTGGTCCCTCTGGCTTCCAGGCGCCGATCGACGAGACGTTGAGGACAACGCCCTGCCGCTCGAGGAGTGACGGCAGTGCTGCCCGGGTCGTGCGGATTGCGGCGAAGAGGTTGAGGTCGAAGGTTTGCGTCCATGTCGCGTCGTCGAGGTCGGCGAAGCCATCGAGGGTGAGGTCGCCGCCGCCGGCGTTGTTGACGACCACGTCCAGGCCGCCGAGGTGAGTGACGGCCGCCTCGACCAGGGCTGCGGGGCCATCGGGGTCGCGCAGATCAACGGCGACAGGGTGGGCGCCCGCCGCGATCAACTCTGCACTGGGGCGGCGCGCCGCGCCGACGACGCGGACGCCCTCGGCAATCAGCGCTTCGACAACGGCGAGTCCGATGCCACGGCTGGCGCCGGTGACGAGGGCGGTCCGGCCGGCGAGTCCAAGATCCATGATGCTCCTTATGGCAACTAGTTGTTGCATTAAGCCTAAGCAGCGGTCAGGGGTAAATGCAACTGGAAGTTGCGATAACCTTGTGTGATGGAAAGCGAGGCGATGGGCCGTCGGCCCGGTGGTCGCACTGCACGCACGCGGGAGGCTGTTCACCAGGCCTGCGTGCGCCTGCTGGCCACGCACGGGGCGCTCGGGTTCGGGATCGAGGACGTCGCAGTCGAGGCTGGCGTACACAAGACGACCGTCTATCGCCGCTGGCGCTCAATCGCCGATCTGCTCGGGGAGGTGGCTCGCGACCTCATCGACCAGGACGTCCCCATCCCCGACGAGGGGACCGTGGCGGCAGACCTGCACGCGATCGGGCACACGATCGCCAACCTGATCCGCCACCGGGTGCACGGTGCGGCGATGACGGCACTGTTCACCGCCCCCGCGACGATGACGGACGTGGATGAGGCCATTCGGACCTTCTGGGCACGCCGTCTGGACCAGTTGAGCCCCGTCGTGGAGCGGGCTGCCGCTCGAGGTGAGCTGCCTGAAGGGACCGACCCGGCGCAGCTTTTCGAGAGCTTGGGTGCGCCGCTGTACTACCGGCTCCTCATCACCCGCCAACCCATTGATGACGACGCGGTCGAGCGCGCCGTGGCGGTCACTCTCGCCGCTGCCCGCAGCGGGCTGTTCCTGGCGACCGGGTGAGTGGACCCGAGTGGTCCGTCCTTCCGCTCAGCCCAGCGGCCGGACGAACGGGAACGTCAGCACACCACGGATGCTCTGGCCGGTCAGCAGCATGACCAGCCGGTCCATGCCGATGCCGAGGCCCCCGGTCGGCGGCATGCCGATCTCGAGTGCCCGCAGGAAGTCCTCGTCGATCTGCATGGCCTCCAGGTCGCCGGCGGCCGCCTTGAGGGACTGCTCGGTGAAGCGCGCGCGTTGGTCGAAGGGGTCGGTGAGTTCGGTGTACGCCGTGCCCAGCTCCATGCCGTTCACCACCAGGTCCCAGCGCTCGACGAGCCCGGGCTTGGACCGGTGCCGCCGGGTCAGCGGTGAGGTCTCGGCCGGGAAATCGACATAGAACGTCGGCGCGATTGTGCGCGGTTCGACAAGCTCGCCATAGAGCTCTTCGAGGATCGCGCCCGGGCCGGAGCCGGGTGGCAGGCCCAGGTCGAAGCTATCTGCCAGAGCGAGCAGGCGGTCCGGGTCGTCCAGGGAGACGGCCTCGCCTACCGCGTGCGAGACCGCGTCGAGCACACTCACCACGGCCCAGTCACCGCTCAGGTCGAACTCGTCCTCGCCCAGGGTGAGGACTTCCCGACCGGTCGCGGCCTTCGCCGCCGCGCGGACGATCCGCTGGGTGAGCAGCCGCATGTCGTCATAGTCGGCGTACGGTTGATAGGCCTCCAGCGAGGTGAACTCCGGGTTGTGGGTGGCGTCCACGCCCTCGTTGCGGAAGTTGCGGCTCATTTCGAAGATGCGCCCCATCCCGCCGACGAGCAGCCGCTTCAGATAAAGCTCGGGTGCGATCCGCAGATAGAGGTCGGTGTCGTACGCGTTGATGTGCGTCACGAACGGTCGCGCGCTGGCGCCGCCGTGCACCGGTTGCAGCACCGGTGTTTCCACTTCGGCGAAGCCTTCCGCCTCGAGCGTCGTGCGGACCGCCCGCATGGCCCGGCTGCGCAGTTCCAGCACGCGTACGCCGGCCGGGCGGGTGATCAGGTCCTCCGAGCGGCGCCGGACCCGGGACTCGGGGTCGGCCCAGCCGGTGAACGCGAGCGGGTGCAGGCACTTGGCCTGGATCTCCCAGGAATCGACGAGGACGGTCGGGGTGCTTGTGCGGCTGGTCCCGCACCGACCCCGCACCAGGATCAGGTCGCCGATATCCACGAGTTTCGCGAACCGACGCAGGCCGTCGAGCCCAGCCGCCGCGCGGTCGGTGGCGACCTGGACGGTGCCCAGCCCGTCGGTCAGGGTGAGGAAGACGACCCCGCCGTGGTTCCGGATCGCCCGGACGCGACCGACGACCGTCACCGCAGCCTCGGCAACCCACGTCCGCTCGAGCTCGGCCAGATTCGTGGTCGGTCGAGCATTGACGGCGGGATAGCTCTCGATCCCAGCCGCGGTGAGGGCCTCGACGTGACTGATGCGGACCCGGGACTGTTCGGAGCGTTTCGGGGCGAGGTCGGCGGCGACAGCGATGGGCGCCGTGGCGAGTTCACGGGCCCGTTCGACCGCGGCCGCGGGCAGCCGGTGGGTGGGTTCCTTGGCGAACGGTGCCGGCAGGAAGCCCTCCGCCTGACCGATCGCGAGCACGGTCTGCGGCAGCGCCATGACGTCGGCGAAGCAGACATATCGCGGCACCCATTCCGGGTGATAGCGCCGGTTGCTGCGATAGAGCCGCTCCAGCTGCCAGACCCGGTCCAGCACGCCGAGCACGGACCCGTTGAGCCGGGTCATCGGGTTGGCCCCGAGCTCGTCGGCCCCCGCGAAGGCGGTGCGAAACATGCAGAAGTTGAGCGAGACCTTGCGTACCCCCAAATCGCCGCACTGCTCCCTCAGCTCGCTGACCATCAGCTCGGTGACGCCGTTGGGGGCGTCGGGGCTGCGGCGCATGACGTCGAGGGAGAGGCCGTTGGGGGTCCAGGGCACGAACGTGAGCACCCCGTGCACGCGGCCGTCGGCGTCGTGGGCGCAGACCCAGACGATCGTCGGATCGGCCGGATCTCCGACGCGGTTGAGCGCCATGGAGAAGCCGCGCTCGGTGTCGCCGTGGCGCCAGTCGTCGATGAGCGTGCGCAGCGTTTCGAGTTCGTCGGCGTTGATCTGGGCCTGGCGGCGGGCTGTAACCGTCAGCCCCTCCCGGCGCGCCCGTTGGACCGCACGGCGCAGGTCGCGGCGGCTGGGTCCGGTCAGCGTGAAGGAGGCGGCGTCCAGGACTGCCTCGTCGCCGAGGTGGAAGACGCGCAGTCCGCTCTCGGCGTACGCCCGCGCGCCCGCCGCGCTCGCTCCGATGACGGCGGGAATCCAGCCGTACTCAGCCGCCTCGTGGCGCCACCGCTCGATGACGTCCGGCCAGGCGCGCTGCTCGCCGAGCGGGTCGCCCGCGGCGATGCTGACGCCCTGCAGGACGCGGTAGGTGACCGCCGCGTCGCTATGCGGGCTGACGATGGACTCCTTGTCGCGCCGGGTCGCGAAGTACGCCAACGAGTCCGGCGAGGACCGCACGAGCTCACGCAGGGTGAGCTCGTGGTCGGGGGACCAGCGGCCAGCGGGATGGGTGGTGCGCAGGAACACGAGGACGGCCGCGAGCAGGGTCAGGCCGAGGAGGATCGATGAGATCTCCATGACGAGGCGGGGGGCGGGGGCATGTGCGGCGACGGCGGTCGGCAGACGCAGGCCGAGCGACCCGGCGATGACACCGATGATGGCGTCGATGGCGCTCGTGGTCCGCGGAGGGGCGGTGAACCGCAGGGCCACCCAGGTGACGGCCAGCGTCACGGCTACGCCGATGGCACCGGTGATCGCCGCCGCGACGAACGATCCCTTGCGCAGCCGTCCGCGGAATGCCGCGCGGGACAGCCAGAGCACTGCCATGATCGCGAGCGCGACGGGAACCGAGGCGATGTTCCAGGCGCGGGTGAACCCGTCGTCGCGGAAGCCGGTGAGCCGCACCCAGACCGGGAGGTCGAAGACCAGGGCAATGCCGACATAGATGCCGACGAGTTGGAAGAACAAGACGATGAGCAGGCCGATGCGTTTGCGGCGCAGCAGGGCACCGGTGATGATCGCGAGCGCCACGACGGAGACCAACGAGTGCGCGACCGGCACGTTGAGCAGCTCGAAAATCCGCTCGACCCAACTGGCGGTGTGATGCCCCGAGCGCTGGGTGACCAATCCTGCCAACGCGAGGATGGTCGCCGCGGCGTACGTGAACGTCAACACCCCCGCGACCCGCTGCGCTGTTCGCCGGCGAAACTGCATCATGCCTCCGTGGCCGTCCTTGCCCGAAACGGGAAGCAGGCCACGCCTCCCGGCGTGAGCGTACTGCGCGATCCCGCTCACTGGGCCCGTTGGCGACTGGCGAATACTGGGCGGACACCATCCAGCAGGAGGCTTCCATGGGTACACCCGAGGTATTCGACTTCGTGGTCGTCGGCGCGGGTCCGGTCGGCGAGAATGTCGCTCAGTACGCGACCGAGGGCACGGATCTGACCGCTGTGCTCATCGAGCAGGAACTGGTGGGCGGGGAGTGTTCCTATTGGGCCTGCATGCCGAGCAAGGCACTGTTGCGGCCCGTCGAGATTGTTGCCACGACGCAGCACCTGCCCGGGGTCACCGCAGCGGAGTTGGATCCCGCGGCGCTGTTGGCCAGGCGCGATGACTGGGTCTCCCACTATGACGACACCGGCCAGGTCGATTGGGCCGAGAGCGAGGGCATTCGGGTGATCCGGGGTGTAGGTCGGCTGACTGGGGAGCGGCAGGTCACGGTCGAGACGCCCGATCGGTTGGTCGTGCTCGAAGCCCGGCATGCGGTCGTGCTGGCGACCGGCAGTGAGGCGGTCGTGCCCGAGGTCTATGCGGAGATCGCGCCGTGGGGGTCGCGGGATGCGACGGGGGTACGCGAGGTCCCTGCCCGGCTCGCGATCGTCGGTGGCGGGGTCGTGGCCTGCGAAGCAGCGGTGTGGATGAACGCGCTCGGGTCACAGGTGACGATGCTCGTGCGCGGGGATCGGCTGTTGCCGAGGGCGGAACCCTTTGCGAGCGACTTGGTTCGGGAGGCACTGGTCTCGAGTGGGATCGATGTGCGGTTGGGCGCGGAGGTTTCGGCTTGTCAGCGGGATGACGCGCGGGATGCGGGGGTGGGGCTGATCCACGGTGGTGAGGTGGAGCTCACGGTCGCTGGCGACACGCTCGTGGTCGATGAGGTGCTCGTCGCCACCGGTCGACGGCCGCGGTTGGCCGAGGTCGGGTTGGAGACGGTGGGGCTGGATCCGCAACGGATTGCTGATCCACCGGACTGGTTGGTCCCGGTGGGGGATGTGAGCGGGGAGGCCCCGCTGACCCACTGGGGGAAATACCGAGCTCGGGTGCTGGGGGAGGCGTTGGCCGCCAAGGCGGAAGGTCGGTCGGAGCCGACCGTGCCGGACGATGTGCCCGTGCCCCAGGTCGTGTTCACCGACCCCCAGGTGGCGTCGGTCGGATTGGCGGAGGAGGCCGCGCGGGAGGCGTACGCGGAGGTTGTGGTCGCCAAGGTCGACTGGAACTCAGCAGGCGGCGCTGCGCTCCTGCGCGATGACGCGACGGGGGCGGCGCAGATCGTGGTGGACCGGGCGGCCCGGTGTCTCGTGGGAGCGACGTTCGTCGGGCCGGGGGCGGGCGAGTTGATCCATGCGGCGACGATTGCGATCACCGGGCGGGTGCCGGTCGATGTGCTGCGGCATGCGGTGCCCAGCTATCCGACCGCGAGCGAGTTGTGGCTGCGGTTGCTGGAGTCCTTGCCGCGGGACCTCAGGGCGGGAACTGTCGGAGCCGGTGAATAGAGTCGGGGAAACGGCAAAGAAGGAGTGACATGGCCGAGGTTCAGGTGACCAAGAACGAGGGCGAAACCCGCTGGGAAGCGCACCTTGATGGTGAGCTGGCGGGGTTCGCGCAATATCAGTTGGCGAACGACGTCATCGTGTTCACCCACACCGAGGTGGATCCGAAGTTCGAGGGCAAGGGTGTCGGCGGGGCGTTGGCGCGGACAGCGCTCGATGACGTGCGGGCGGATGGTTCACGGAAGGTGATCATCGTCTGCCCGTTCATCACCGGTTGGATTGCGCGCCATCCGGAATACGCGGATCTGATCTATGGCGCCGCGAAGGGCTGAGCTGGAAGGCACCGTGGGCTGAGGGGATCACAGGAGCTGGATGGCTCCGGAGGTGCCGTCGATCCGGATGCGCTGGCCGTCGGTGAGCCGGGTGGTGGCCTCGTCGACCCCGACGATCGCCGGGATGCCGCACTCGCGGGCGACGACTGAGCCGTGGGTCATCATGCCGCCGACCTCGGTGATCAGGCCGCCCGCGGTGACGAAGAGCGGTGTCCACGCAGGGTCGGTGCCGCGGCAGACGAGGATGTCGCCGCGGTCGAGTCGGGCGTGGCGGGGGTCATGCACGACCCGCACGCGGCCCTCAGTGACACCGGGGGAAACTCCGGCCCCGATGAGGTCGCCGTTGGCGCCGAGGCCTTCGTGGAGGGCGCGGCCGTCGGCGACCAGGACCCGGGGAATGCGCGTACGCCGCGACTCGGCCTCGTGGACCGTCCGCCGCGCGGCGATCTGTTCGCGGAAGTCCTCGGTGAACGCTCGGCTGAGTTCGTCGAAGCGCAGGAAATAGATGTCCGCCGGATTGTCGAGCTGGCCGGCAGCGACAAGTTCGCGGGCGGAGTCGTCGAGGGCGTCCCGGAAGATCCCGAAGCAGCGGATGATCGTGAACTTCGGTGTTTCCCTGGCCCCGAACATCCCGCGCACAGAGTGGGCGGCGATCCGCACCCGACGGGCCTGCAGCGGGCCGACAGCGCTGGCGAGGCGTTCGATCGCCTGTTCCGCCGCAGCTGCGCCGGCGGCGTGCAGCGCCCGGGGGTGGGGCTGGTCGTGGGCTGCGACGTACCCCGCCAGGGTCTGGAAGACCGGGGTCGGGTCGTCGCGCCAGCGCGGTGCACCGAGGTCGATTTCGGCGACACCGCGCATGCCGTACGCCGTCAGGAACGCGCCGATGTCCCGCTGGACCCGGGGCGGGAGCGTCCCCGCCATGAAGGCTGCGGCGAGCTCCGCGGCGTCGGTCGTCGTCAGCAGGTCACGGAGCTCGGTGTCGCCCTGCAGCCCCGCGGCGAGATCGGCCAGGGCAAGATCCATGCCGGCGGTGACGTTGCCGGGCAGGGACCGCAGGATCGTCAGCGCGGTCTGATCTGCATCGGGCAGGTCGGCCTTGGCGGCGATCGCCCGGAGTTCGCGGACCATCAGGATCGACGGGCCCATGATCGGCCCGAACACCGGCAGCAGCGTCGCTAGCAGGGTGTGCGCGTGGTGGCTGATCGACTCGGCGCGGATGGCCAACTGGACCGCGGGGGCGAGGGGCGCTCTGGTGACCGAGCCCGGTGCGGGTCCCGATCCCGGGGCAGATGGTGACTCCGGCGCGGCTGGGAGCGGCGTGAGGTCGCGGCGTACTGACGCGACCAACTCCTCGGCAACCTCCTCCAGATGGGCGCGGGTCCGGTCCGGGTGGCGCAGGGTCGAGGGCACCTGCGGCAGGATCAAGCCCAGGAACCGCGCGAGACCTCGGCCCGCGGCGGGATCAGGAAAACGCCGGTGGGCAGCGAACTCGGGCTCGGCTGCCAGCCGCTTCATGATCGCGGCGACCCCGGGGTCGATCGCGGGCAGCACCTCCAGCACCCGACGCCCGACGGTCGTTCGCAGGATCGGTGTCGCCCGGATCCACAGTCGTTCCCCGGCACGGGCGAGGATCCGGAGGTCGCGCCAATCGGCGCGTACGCCAGCCACTGACGCCGCACCCGCGAACATCATGGACAACACGTCCTGGCCGAGCGGGCTGATGGGCTGGAGCATCCCCTGGAACGCCCCGAAGCTGAACCACACATCATTCGGGTCGTCGGAAGCGGGCGTCGGATAGAGGCTGGTGATCGAGCGTGCCTGGAGGACGTACAGCTGCCCGCTCGCCATCGCCCACTCGATGTCCTGCGGGACGCCCTGGAGGTCTTCGATCTCCTGGCCGAGGGCGATGAGGGTGCTGAGCTCTGCGTCGGTGAGACGGGGTCCGTTCGGGGTTAGGTGTCGCTCGCGCTCGGCGCCGGTGGCGGAGTCGAGCCGGTGGTGGTCGGGTTCGACCCGGCCGGACACGAGATCGTCACCCAGGCCGCGGACTGCTTCGATGACGGTCTCGTGACGTCGGCCGGTGCGCGGGTGGGCGGTGAACAGGACGCCAGAAACGTCTGCGTCCACCATGGATTGCACGACCACGGCGATCGAGACGTCGGCGTGATTGATCCCGTGACGGTCCCGGTACGTCATCGCCCGAGCCGTCCAGAGCGACGACCAACAGTCGATGATGGCCGTGACGATCGCGTCGATGCCGGTGACGTTGAGGAACGAATCCTGTTGCCCCGCGAAGGACAGGCCGGGGAGGTCCTCGGCGGTTGCGGAGGAGCGGACGGCAACCGGCACGTCGGTCGTAGAGCTGCTGGCAATGGCGGTGCCGGACTCATCCCGGTGGTTGGGTGCGGTGCTGTCGGCCGTGCTTCGGTGATTGGGTGCGGTGCTGCTTTCGGGGGTGCCCTCCGCTGACCTTGCGGGCCTGTCGGGAGCGCTGGTGACAGGCCGGAGCAGGTTCGTCAGCCGAGCTTGCTGGGAGTGGCTCATCCTGGCGGCACTGAACGCGGCCCGAATCGCCTCGGATGCCACATCGCGGTCCGGCTCGGCGCTCTCCTGGTCGATGACCACAGCCAGACCGGACGTGGCGACGAACTCGGCGTACTCCTTCGTCGGCACGATCACGAAATCCGGCACCGGCAGACCCGCATCGTGCAGCGCGATCAGGTTCGCGCCCTTGCCGCCGAACTGTGCCAGGGGAGTGCTCATGCACCCATGCTGGACCCCGCGTCTTTCCCGGACCTAGCTGGGTCAACCTTGGTGCGCCGCCAGTGGTGCCTCAGGCGGCGCCGGTGGGGACGGCGGTTGCTTTGACCGTGCGGAGGATGTCGACGATGACGTCCACGTCGGCGTCGGGGAACAGATATTCCGGGCCCGATGGCGCGTTGTCGATGTACGGCGACTCGAACAGCCGAGCGGGTTCCACCACGCCGTTGGTCGTCAGCTCGTCGATGATCAGGGTGATGAATCGGATCTGATCGATGTTGAATCGGGCTTCGTCGAGGTACGCCGCGAAGGCCTCCAATGCCGCCTCGCGATCAAGACCGACCAGGCTGCGGATGAACAACCCGAGTCCTTGGCCGTTCGCTCGGGCGATCTCCTCGTCGGGCGCCCCGGCCTCCACCAGCATCTGTTCGAGCGCCGCGAGATCGTCGGCGGTGAGCTGACGGTTGCGGCGGAGACGCTGCAGGGCCACGTGGTCGTCGTGCTGCCGGAGATGGGCGAGCACCTTCGCGCGGAACCGGTGGGGGTTCAGACCGGGGGTCGTCCCAGGCAGGGCGATCTCACGCGGGTCGAGCAGGGTGTCGGCGAAGTCGACAAAGACTGGGCTCTGGGGGGTCCGCTCCAGCAGACGGATGAGGCTGCGCAGGCGCAACCGGATGAGCTCGAGCATCGGCAAGGTGACGTCCACCCACCATTCGTGGCCCGCAACCTGTTCGATCAACTCGAGTCGTTCCGCGACGGACGGAATCGCATGCTTGCTGAGCAGCCCGGATGCGATCGCCTGGATCGTTTCGCGCACTCGCTCAGCGGTCACGGCGTCGTTCTCGAGTTGGGCGAGTTGGCGGCGCAGGATCAGCAGATCGAACCGTTTGGCCTCGACATCAGGGTCGCGTACGCCGGACGGCAGCCCGGAGAGCGTCAGAATGTCGGTCGCATCATCGGGGGTGATGGCGGACCAGCGGGCGCGATCGGACCAGGTCTCGACATGCTGGCGGTGGGGGCGCACCAAATAGTTGTCGAGGTTCATGCCGGCGATGATCCCGTGCAGCCAGTCGGTGGTGGTCTGTCGCAGATCGACATCGAGCCCGGTGGCGTGGCTGGTGATCAGCGCGAGCCGGCCTTCGAAGAGGCGTTGGGTGAGGGATTTCTGGTTCGACCCTTCGCTGCCGGGCAGGTCCTGGCTGAAATAGTCGAGGTTGCCGCAGAAGTCGAAGACCAGGAAGTCCTGTTTGTTCTCCCCGGGGCCGAAGAGGTCAGGCCGCAGGCGCGTTCCGCGGCCGATCATCTGCCAGAATTTTGACTTGGATCGGACCATCTTGAAGAACACCAGGTTCACGATGTCGGGCACGTCGATGCCGGTGTCGAGCATGTCGACGCTGACCGCGATATGGGGTGCCTTGTCCGTGGTCGAAAAGTCGTCGATCAGAGATTGGGCATAGGCGACTTTGTTGGTGATGAGTCGGGCGAACTCTCCGGCGTATTCGGGATATTGGGCGTTGAAGCATTGCTCGATGAACTCGGCGTGTTGCTGATTCTTGGCGAAGATGACCGTCTTGCCGAGCCGATCGCCGCCAGCAACCTTGTATCCGTCCGCCATCAGCGTGGCAAGGACCTTGTCGACGGTGTCGATATTGAACAGGAACCGGTTGATCTCCTCGGTGTCCACCTCGGTCGGTGGGCCGTCCTCACCCCAGTCGAGGGTGTCCCATTGGTCCTTTTCCTCGGCTGTCAGGTCGGCGTACTTGATCCCCTGCCGCAGGAAGGTCGTCCCGACCGAGACACCTTTCGGGGGCACGAGATAGCCGTCAGCGACGGCCTCTTCGAGGGAGTACGCATCAGTCGGCACCCCGTCCTCAAGATCGCACAGCCGATAGGTGTTGTGGTCGACTTCGTCCTTGGGGGTGGCGGTCAAACCGACGAGCAGGCCGTCGAACCATTCGAAGATCGAGCGGTATTTCTGATAAACGGATCGATGGGCCTCGTCGATGATGATCAGGTCGAAATAGCCCGGACCGAACCGTCGCTCCTCGTTCTCCACCTGGTTGATGAGGTTCATCATCGTGGGATAGGTCGACACGAACACCCGGCCATCGGCGGATTTTTCGGTCACGAGATTCACGGTGCTCACCGACGGCAGTTGTGCCTTGAACACGTTGACCGCTTGATTCACCAGGGCCGTGCGATCGGCGAGGAACAGCACACGCTTGACCCAGTTCGCTTTCATGAGCTGCTCGACGAGAGCGACGACCGTGCGGGTCTTGCCTGAACCTGTCGCCATGACCAGCAGCGCGGCCCGTTGCTTGCCTTCGAACGCCGCACCGATCGCCCGAATGGCGCGGGTTTGATAGTGCCGGCCGGCGATGTCAGCATTCACCGGCGCATTCGCCAGGGGCTGTCTCGTGCTCCGCCGTTGAATGAGCAGCTCGAGTTCGTCGGCGGTGAAGAATCCCTGGACTTCACGTGGGGGATAGCCGCCCGCGTCATCCCACAGGTGGTGCACATAACCGTTGGTGAAGAAGATGACCGGCCGGCGGTGGAACTTGGCTTCGAGCGCGTCGGCGTACAGTTTCGCCTGCTGCTGACCCACCTGCGGACTCTTCATTGTCCGTTTCGCCTCGACGATCGCCAGCGGCAACCCATCGGACCCCCACAGCACATAGTCGACGAAACCGCTGCCGGTCTGATTGGGCATCCCGGTGACCGGATATTCATGGGTCACCTGCGCAACGGCTTGGCCGTCGGCGGCCGTGGTCCAGCCCGCTTCGGCCAGCAGGACGTCAATGAAGAGATCGCGAGTGTGGGCCTCGTCGTAATCATGATTGTCCGTCGTCGCCACGGCGGCCTGTGCGGCTTGTATCTGCTCGCGGAGCTGCGCGATTTCAGCGTCCTTGGCGGCGGCAAGTTCTTCGTGTTCGGCGAGTTTCTTCGCGTACGCCGCATCCTGCGCCGCGAACTTCTGCGCCAGCGCTTCGACTTCCCGCCGGGTCAGCGGCGCGGCCTTCTTCGCCAGTTGGGGATCGAAACGGGTGCCGATGGGCGCGGCGTCTGGCTGCGGTGAGTGATGTCGGACCGCCCAGACGAGGACGTGATAAAGCTCCGCCAGCACTCGCAGCGCCATGTCGGGGCGAATCCCGTGGTTGTCGTGGACGGCGCCATTCGCGGTCCGACGGATCGCATTCAGTTTGTGGACGATGGGGCGTCCGGCCAGGTGCTGGAATCCGGCATCGTTGGTGAGCGCGGCCAAATCGTCCGAATAGGGCAACGGGAGCGCGTACACGTCACAGAGGTGTCGGACGAGTTCCTCAATCGCCCGCCGGGAATAGAACAAGGCGGTGCGCGGATCGGACAGCGCATACGACTCAGCGCGTGCGCATTCGGGGTGCACGCCCGGTAGGGCCTCGGCGACGAAGTCGAAGTTGCCCATGCCCCTCTTCTCCATGGTGTGACGCTGGCTGCAGCCTACTGTCTGGGCGTACGCTTTGTTAAGTTCGATTCAATAGCCAAACCATGTAACAAAGGACTTTCTGTGGCTCGTGGGCGTCCGTCGCGGCAGTCGGTGTATGCGCGTCTGCAGCGCTCTATGACTGACCTTCGGGAGCGCCTGGGCGGATTGCCATCGCCCGTTGAAGCTGCGTACGTCTGGAATGACATCTGGCACCTCGAGGCGCATCACTCCACTGCGCTCGAAGGCAACACGCTCGTCCTGCGAGAGGTAGCGGCGCTGTTGGATCAAGGGAAGGCGGTCGGTGCCAAGCCACTGAAGGAGTACATGGAGGTCAAAGGCTATGGCGATGCCGCGCACTGGGTCTATGGCCAGGCGCTGGCCAGCGACCGGGCCGCACCAGATCGAAGCCTGATCACCCAGACTGAACTGCGTTCCATCCACTACGAGGTGATGAGTCCTGTTTGGCTGATCGCCCCGCATACTGATGCGACGGATGCCGAGTCACCTGGGAATTTCCGTCAGCACGATCTGCATCCTTTCGGGGCAGGCATGCAGCCGCCCTCCTGGCCGTTGGTCCCAGCGGCGTTGGAGGAGTGGCTGCAACTCGCGAACGAGATGGCGGATGACAGCGAGGTGCCCATGCCGGAGCGAGCTGCTGAGGTGCATGCTCGCTTTGAGCAAGTGCATCCGTTCCTTGACGGGAACGGCCGGACAGGACGGCTCGCGCTCAATCTGGTCCTGGTGCGGATGGGGTGGCCGCCGGTGATCGTCTTGAAGCAGCACCGGCCGGCCTACTTGACCGCGATGCAGCGCGCGGATTCCGGTGACTTCGGAGCGCTGGGCGAATTGTTGGCGCGCGCGATGCTGGACAACTTGAACCGCTTCATCCTGCCGAGCGTTGCTGGTCCCGCCCGCTTGGTTCCCCTCAACGCACTGACAGATCAGGACTTGGGTATCAGCGCTCTCCGGGCTGCCGCTCGCCGAGGGCGGCTCGCAGCCGAGCAGCGCTCCGACGGGACATGGCTCAGCACCCGGCGGGCTGTTGAGGAGTACAAATCGTCGCGACGCAGGCGAGGACCGCGGTAAGGCGGACTGTCTTTGTTAAGTTCATTTAGCCGTCCGATGGATGTGACAACCAGTGGTCAGGCAGGCCAATACCGCGCGCGTAGCCGTGAGGGCCCTCCTCGGGCTCAATCGACGAAGGCGTCCTCGTCGATCTCGACGATCTGAACGGTCTGCTTGACTTGGACGCCCACGCCGAACCGGATCATCAATGCGGCGAGCCGCTGGCCGTCGATGAGCACGATGCGGGACGGGACAGCGTCGGCGTATGCCTTGGCGCCCGAACTGAACTTCGCCGTCGTGATGAACACGCCCTGGTTGGCCTGTTGGCCGTGGAGGGCGCCGACGAAGGCCTGGATTTCGGGCCGTCCGATGGTGGCGTCGGGCGCGTACCGTTTCGCCTGGATATACACCCGACTCAACCCCAGCGCGTCCTGGTCGACGATCCCGTCGATGCCGCCGTCGTTGGACAGTTGGGTGCGGGTGGCCTTGCCCTGGGTTCCGCCGTACCCCATCGCCACAATCAGATCCAGCACCGCCTGCTCGAACATCTCCGGGCTGAGGCCATAGAGCCGGCTTCGGAGCTCGGCGGCCACCTCGGCGTGGAGGCGTTGCACTCCATCGAGGATCTGTTCCTCGGGTGAGGTGGCCGTTTCAGTCGGGTCGTCCAACGGCAGCGGGGCACCCGCCACCGGGGAGGCCGGCACGACATCGTACGGCGACACATAGTCAGGCAGCGCCCGCAAATTCTTCTCGGTGATCCCGGCGGGGTGCTCGGCCAGCAGTTGCCGGCCACGGTCGGTGATCCGGTACTGCCCACGCACCGGCCGCTCCACCGCCTTCGCCCGGAACAAGTACGACAGCGCCCACAGCCCCCGGTTCTGATAGCGGGGTTGTCCCGACGGGATGAGTTCGGTTCGTGCGTCGTCGAGTACGCCCAACTCGTCCGCCGCCGCGTTGCACACATCCCGCGCCTTGTGCGTTTCGCCATCGGCTAGTACGCGCAGCGATGGCGCCATGAACTGGTCCCACGTAGGTATCGACGTCATAGTTCACCTCGGAATGCTCGGGCTTGCAATGATGCGAGGAGAGCATCCAGTTGTTCAGCCTCACTCTCTAACTTCCCACGCTGTCCGGAAACTGCACTCAGCTTCTCAGCGAATCTCTCCTGAAGGGCGATGGGCGGCAGTTCAAGGGCGAGTCGATTAAGGCGTGCTTTCGAGATGTTCGGCATACTCCCAGCAGAACCTCCGGCCAGTGCTTGCACCATTGTTCTCTTGGCTGGATTCATCATCAAGG
>JAUNUL010000486.1 GCA_030538175.1 Propionibacteriaceae bacterium
GGGCAGCGTTGTGGGCAATGCGATGGACCATGGCATCGGCTACTCCAAACACGGCAACCATGCCGACGCGGTGTGCGGGATGGAAGTGGTGCTGGCTGACGGTTCGCTGCTGCGGACCGGGATGGGAGCAATGCCAGACAACGAGACCTGGCACCTCACCCGGCGTGGTTACGGTCCGAGCGCTGACGGGCTGTTCATGCAGTCCAACTTCGGGATCGTCACCTCGATCGGCTACTGGTGCATGCAGGAGCCTGAGATCTACATGCCGTGTTGGGCCTTCTTGGACAGCGACGACCAGGTCGCTCCGTTCATGGACGCCTTGCGACCGCTGATGATGGACGGCTCCATCCCGAACATCCCGTCGATGTTCAACGCGCTGGGGGCCATCGGATTCGTGGGCGAGCACGATCGTGCCAACGTCTACCAAGGCGAAGGGCCCGTCCCTCAAGACGTTGCCGAAACTTATGCCCGTGAGCACATCGGGATCCAGGCATGGAACATGCGGTTCGCGTTGTACGGCGCCGAAACGGTCGTGGATGCCCAGTTCGCGGTGATCAAGGAGACCCTCGAACGGGTGCCGGGTGTCACCATCGTGGGGCAGAAGTTCCCCGGCGGCGATCTGCCGGTGGAGCACTTTGACCAGAACCTCAAGGTGCAGGCCTGTGTTCCGGACATGAGCATGTTGGAGGCCACCAAGTTCGGAACCCAGGGGCGCGGCGGTCACATGACGTTCTCCTCGCTGGTTCCGCTGACCGGTGGTGCGGCAGAAAAGGTTCGGGACCTGGTGCGGTCGAGGGTCGAAGGGGTCGGCCTGGACTACACGGCGACGTTCATCATCTTCCCCCGGCACATCGTGCACGTGGCGGTCATCGTGTTCGATCTGGAGACCGAGGCTGCCGACCATGCCTACGAGACCTGCCGCCGGATGATCGCCGAGCTCGGAGAGATGGGTTACGCGGAGTACCGGGCCCATGTCGACTACATGGACTTGGTCGCGTCGCTGTTCGACTTCAATGACCATGCCCAACTGCGGTTCAACGAGCGGCTCAAGGATGCTCTCGACCCGCAGGGAATCCTCTCGCCCGGAAAGCAGGGAATCTGGCCGCGTCGTCTTCGAGACTCCTGAACCAACAGGGGGCGGCACCGCCTAGAGGTGCCGCCCCGCGTGCATGAGAATGGGTAGGTGACCATCGAGATGCCGAGCGAATCCGACGCTGCCGCGTTCGCCATGGAAGTGACGACGGTCTCCGTGGCGCAGATGCTGCGGCGCATGCTGACCCAGGACGATCACACGGGATTGCGCCGCGAAGCCCTGGACGCGGCCCGAGAACTATCCGGAGCCACTGCGGCTTGGTGGGTCGGTCCGCTTGGTGATGGGTGGGGGGTGTTGGCGGCCAGCGGCACCGGGACCGCGTCGGAGAGCTTGCGCTGCCTGACGGTCGAGCCAAGGTTGGGTCGGTCGGTCAAGACGGACCTTCCCGAGGCCTTCGTGCTCAACGGTGCCGAGATGGAAGGAGCGCCGACGTGGGAGGCGGAGCTGTTCGCGGCCGGCCATCGGACGTGTCTCACCGCTCCCATTCGTCTCGCAGGCTCCATCGTGGGCGAGGCCATCCTCGGCTTTCCCAAGGTCACCCGCTGGACCACGCTGCTGGAGAACTCGATCCTGATGTTGTTCAACACCGCAGCGATCGCCGACGCCCGGCTGTCCGAACTGGAGTCACTGCGCCGGGCACAGGATGGCTACGCCCACGAAGGGGTACGCCTGCTGCGCGCTGTGGACGCCCCACTGCAGTTGGCGCGCAAGCTTGCCGGCGGCAGGACGTTGGATGATGCCTTGTTGGATGCCATGCGGATCCTCGGATGCCGCCTGGAGGTGAAGTCGACAGAACAATCGGTGGGGCTGGGCC
>JAUNUL010000487.1 GCA_030538175.1 Propionibacteriaceae bacterium
ACCGTCTTTCGGATGGGATCGGCGGCCGCACTGGTGCCGTTGCCGGCCTTCCAGATCAAGGCCGACGCCTTGAGCCGGTAGCCGCGCGTTCCGTGGCCGCCGTCAACCTCGGAGAGGATTCCCACTCGCGTCAGCACCACGAGAATGTCCTGGATGATCCGTTGGGCATCGTCGATACCCAGCTTCTCTGGGTGGCCCGGGAACTGTTGCGGCCTGCTGAGATAGCGACCCAGCGCGGACCGTCCCGTGAGGTGGAGGTTGCTGCGCCCCATGCCGGCCCTGGCTGGGAACGCATAGACCGTGCCGACCGTCTCGGGGTTCTCGTTGTTGGGTACGGCCCACACCCCCGTGAGTTCCTGCGAAGACTGACGCTTGACGCGTTCAAACCCCATTTCGCTGAGGCATTCAACGTCAATCGCCAGCACCTTGCGGAACTCATCCAGCACAATGCGGCACAACTCCTCGCGATGGCCGGCTCGTGTGTCTCGGAGCGGCGCCAGTGTCGCGTCCCAAAGAGCTTGGTCAGCCGCGATCTCGGGCAGGGAGTCATACTCGACTCGGAGAAGACCTGTCTGCTCCAGGTTCGGCATCGTGATGCGCCAGCCACGCTGCAGGTCCAAGTACAGGCGGTACTCAACCAGATCCCGCAGGGCCCTCTCGGTGCGGGACTTGGCGTTATAGACGGCATCCGGGGCCGCGGCATAGTCGGCGAACTCGAGCCCCATAGCTGCTGTCACCTTCGCCGCCACGCTCTCGTGCGTCAACCCATCCGGGGTCGTGCGCATGGCCCGGAACAGAGCGCCTCGGAGCTGCGCGACTTGGACGAAGTCGTTCAGGTGCCCGGCCTGGAGGGAGGCGTCCTGCCTGTTGTCAACGAACGTGAGCAGTTTTCGCGCCTCCGGGCTGAGCTCGCTTTCGGGCAGCCCTCGCAAAGCACGCACCAAGCTTGCGGACAGGACCGAAACTGCCGAACTGCGGCCCTCCGCGTCCAGGGTGACCAGCTTGGAGAAGTCGCGACCTCGGGTCTGCTCGTAACTGACTTGGCACGACAAGCAGAACGTGAAGGGGGTAGGAACGAAGGCCGCGTTGATGCCACCTGTCTCGACACTGTGACCGGCGATGTCAACGCGCACGCGTTGCGGCAGGTAGCGCCCCTTGTTGGGAAGGGGCTCGTTGTCGAGTCCGATCCACGAATCAGGAAGGCGGTTCTCCGCGACTGGGTCCAGAGGCCATGGAAACTGCTCAGAGATGTACAGGTAACCATCGACGGCATCCCCAGCAGTGACATCTCGGCTCGACCGTGGCGCGAAGGTCGTCTCGCCGCTCTTGGTCACCGCTTTGACAACGGCGTATTCCTGACCGCACTCGCGGCAGAATGCCAAGGGGAACAGGAGCTTCTCTGGGGCGTCGGGAACCGCGACCTGATACTTCGACGTGATGAACCTGTCAGCCTCTGACTCGAGGGAGACATGCAGGGTGTCACCCTTTGCGAGGAACTGATGCAGGCGGAATGCGAAAAGAGGCCGACCCGTTTCAGGATGCCGGACACTCGACCCGGCCAGCAGCATGGCGCGGATGGCGTCATGGCAGTCCTGCACGGGCAGCTTGGTGGCGTCAGACAAGAGTGGGGCGGCGTCTTCTCGGAGTCGGCGTGGCATCTGGCGAACGAGCAAACCCGTGGACGGCTCGGTGGCCAGGCCGAAAGTGGTTTCGATCCAGGCAGCCAAAGGTGATCCGGACAGCGCGCGGTAGCCCGCGGGCAGCGGAGAACGAACGGCCTCCGCCAGTCGCTCTCGTGTGGCATCGGAGGGGTCAGTGACACGTGTCAGCGTCTCGCCGATCACCCGCTCGGGGGTGACGCTCGCGCCGAACAACCGAGTCGCAACCTCGGCAACCGTGACCTT
>JAUNUL010000488.1:0-368 GCA_030538175.1 Propionibacteriaceae bacterium
CCTTCAGCAACTCCCGAATCACCCTCGCGGCGGTCTGCCGGTCCCCCATGCTCAACGCAAGTTCGATGCGGGCCAACATCACCGCCGCGGTGCGCTGCGGCGCCCGCTCCAAGGCGGAGATCCGCTGCCGCGGATCGTCCAGGGTGATTGAACTCAGCCAACTGGTCATCGGGTCGGCCGGGTCGGGCAACAACCTGGGCAGTTGCGTCCAGTCGAGCCCTTCACCGGCAGTCAGCGGCGGGGTGAACAGCGTCGACAGATGGGACGCGGTCGCCGCGCCCTCACTTCCGCGTCCAACAACCTCGCGCAGCACCCCCATGGCCTGGACACGCAGATCCTCCGCCGACTGGAAGCGGTCCTCCCGGACC
>JAUNUL010000488.1:378-1902 GCA_030538175.1 Propionibacteriaceae bacterium
GCAGGCCCGCTGGGCCAGTCGGTACAGCGAATCGTGCTGCACGAAGATCGGCATCTTGTTGATCGGCGGCAGCGAATCGACATACTCCGACTGGTAACCGCGGAACTCCGAACACATCACCAGCAGCGCCCGGCCCAGGGTGTAGATATCGCTGGCCACCGACGGTCCGATCTCGGCCACCTCCGGCGCCTGATAACCAACCGTGCCGAAGATCGGCGAGGTCTCATCAGCGATCCGGCGCACCGCCCCCAGGTCGATCAGCTTCACCGAGTCGCCGACCTGCATCAGGTTGTCGGGCTTGAAATCGCAGTACAGCAACCCATCGTCATGCAGATAGGTGAATGCCGGCAGCACCTCGATCAGGTACGCCAACGCCCAGTCGACCGGCAGCGGATCATGTTGATCCTTGTTGGCCTTCTTGCGCTGCTTCAACAGCTGGGTGATGGAACGACCCGGCACATACTCCATGACGATGTAACGGGCGTCAGCGTGCTGCACGAAGTTGTAGATCTCGACGATCAGCGGATGCTCGACCGCAGCCAGGAACTCCTTCTCCGACTTCGCGGCCGCGCTGGCGTCCTCGTCACCGGCGTTCAGCAGGCCCTTGAGCACCACCCAGCGATCGGAGACGTTGCGGTCGCGGGCCAGGTAGATCCAGCCCATCCCGCCGTAGGCGAGCGCCCCCATCACCTCGTACTGCCGCGAGACCAACTCACCGGCCTTGATCGCCGGTTCGAAATTGAACGCGGTGCCGCAGTTGGCGCACTCTCCCTGCACGTCGCCGGGCTTGCCGTCCACACCGCGACCGATCGGATCACCACAGTTGGGGCAGTTGCGCCGCTCCTCCGGGACGATCGGGTCGGTCATCACCGCCTTGGCCGGGTCGACCGGCGGAGCCGGCGGCACGGTGGTCACTCCGGCGCCGATCCGCGTCCGGGGCCGGTGCGCGTCCGAACGAACCGGTCGCAACCCTGAGGTCGGGCCCACCAACGCGCTGCCCATCAGCACTGTGCCGAGCTCGGCAGCGGTCGCCGTGGTCGACAACGGAGTACCCAGCAGTTCCGGCGATGGGGCCGGCGGCTTCGCGTCCGGCGGGTTGCCGCAGTAGTTGCAGTAGCCGTCCATGATCGTGCCGGGGCAGCCGGGCTGACGGCACGGGCCACCGTTCTTGCCCAGCGTCGAGGCCGGCGCAGCAGATGGCCGGTTCGATTTGCCCTGCTGGACGCGGCCACGGGTGGCCTCACCCTGCGGGGCCGGGGTCACCACTTCTCCAGCACCGGTCGCGGTGGCCGCCGGGAACGTACCGCCCCCCTGCGCGGGCGCTTGGCCGCTTGCCGAACCTCGGGCGGCTCCGCTGGCCGCACCGGGCCCCGGCGAGCCGGCCGCAGCGGCACCCGGCGGCATCCCGCAGTAGTCGCAATAGCCGTCGGCGATCGTGCCCGGGCAACCGGGCTGCTGGCACTTCATCGACGAACCTCACCTTCGCCACCGGCGGCACCGCCGTTGGCCGACAACCAGTTGGCG
>JAUNUL010000489.1 GCA_030538175.1 Propionibacteriaceae bacterium
TCCCAGGGTGTCGGGGTCTCGGATCGGATCCCCGGCCAATTCGGCAAGGCGACCAGCCAGGTTGGCTGCCCGTTTGACCGATATCTGCTGGCCGAGGATGGCTCGCAGCGCGAACTCACCGGCGTCGGTGGAGCGGGGCACCCTCCGGCCGGGTGCGGCCTGCCAGAGCGGCCCCAATGCCGGATCAGCTCCCAACAGGTCACCGATCGCCACCGGGTCCGCGTCGAGATCCAACAGCGTCCGGCACCGGGCGATGGCCGGGGAGAGGTCGCGTGGGTCGGTGAGCCACAGGGTCGTGTCGATATGTCCTGTCGCAGGTGTGAGCGTGGCGATGCCGTGGCCCTGCGGGAGGCGCAGGGTGGTGCGGTACGCGCCGTCCCGCCACTGCTCCACGCCGGGAACCGCGGTCGCGGCGAGATGTCCGAAGAGGCTGCCGGCCACGAACGGTTCGCGGTAGGGCAGCCGCAGGTGCACGGCCATGGACACCGACTCATCCGGAGCCGGCGCCGGCGCAGTGGTGGGACCCTGGACCGTGGCGTCGAACGGCCCTGACCCGCCTTTGGCCCGGCGCCGCAGTTCGGTGGGCGTGGTGGCGTACACCTGCGCGATCGCATTATTGAATGCGCGGATGGAGGAGAACCCTGCGGCGAAAGCGATGTCACTGAACGCCCAGCCGGTGGATTCGATGAGCAGGCGTGCGGTGTACGCCCGCTGGGACCGCGCGAGCGCTGCAGGGCCGGCACCCAACTCGGTGAGCAGGACGCGCTCGAGCTGCCGGACGGAATAGCCGACCCGCGCGGCCAGCCCCGGCACGCCCTCGCGATCGACCACCCCGTCCCGGACCAGCCGCATCGCCCGGGCGATCACATCGCCGCGCACATCCCATTCCGGTGATCCGGGGGTGGCATCGGGTCGGCAGCGGCGGCAGGCGCGATAGCCGGCCGCAACCGCCGCCGCGGCTGACGGATAGAACGTCATGTTGCGATCCTTCGGCGTGAGCGCCGGGCAACTCGGGCGGCAATAGATCCCGGTCGTGTGCACGGCGGTGAAGAACACACCGTCGAACCGCGTCTCGCGGCTGCGGACCGCGCGCAGGCAGGCCTCCCGATCAGGCATCACCCGTCCATGATGGCGCGAGCTGGATGCATCGACTAGCGGAAATTCGACACGGCAGTGCACCAGCCAGGACTCAGCGCGATGACAACACCCAGCCAGAACTCAGCGCGGTGACATCACCCGCAGGACCCCGGGCATGATCTCGGCCTCGAGGACGGATCCGCGTCCGCCGGTGTCCCCGTCGACTTGGAAGGCGTCGGGACGATCGCTCTCGATCCGCACCCAGGTGCCCTGGAGGACGTCCATGCGGTCATCCTCACCGCGTCGCCGGGTGAGCACCTTCGCGGTCAGCCGCGCCCAGTCCGCGACGGTCCGCGGGGAGGCGATCAGAACGTCGAGGAGGCCGTCGGTCGCGTCGGCACCGGGGATGAGCTCGATGTTGCCGGTGACGATGCCGACGTTGCCGATCAGCACCACAGCGGCCTTGCGCCGGAAGGGCACGCCATCGTCGACCTGGACGGTCACCGGCAGCGCCGGATGGTTCGCGTTCTGCGCGGCAGCCAGCACGTAGGCCGCCGGGCCGACCGTCCGTTTCAGATCCGGGTTGGTGTTCTCCATGATCGCTGCGTCCACACCGATCCCGGCCATCACGCCGAAGACGTGGGACTGTTCCCGCTCCGTCCCGGGATCGACGGTCAGCCGGACCAGGTCGGTCTCCCTGGGTTCGCCGTCGAAGGCGGTCCGCAGGGCGCGGGTTTCATCGAGCGGTACGCCGAGATTGCGCGCCAGCAGGTTTCCTGTGCCGGCAGGGAGAAGTGCCAACGGAATCCCGGAACCGGCCAG
>JAUNUL010000490.1 GCA_030538175.1 Propionibacteriaceae bacterium
GGTTTCGACGGTGTTCAGCCTCGCGGCCATGTGGCCGTCACCCAGAGCGACGACGGGGCTGACGACGGCGCCCCGCAGATCCGGAGTGCCGTAACTCGGGGTGGGCGTCTGGCCGTTGGAGTAGCCGACCATCGACTCTGAGCAGACCTCGGCGATGCCCAAAAGATCATCTGCGGCGGGGCGAAGGTCCTCGAACGACACCGGGACGTCGACGGCGTTCGCTGCCGGGATGCGACAGAGTGCGTCGGCCCCGGCTTTCTCCGTCGAAAGTAGGTGGACGAGGTCGCCGACGCGGTAGTCGCGCGTCTCGCGCCCAGCCGGAAGGTGCCACTCGTTGCGGGTGAGGCTGTTGGGCTCGAGGTACTTCTCCGTTTGGCCGCTGCAGAGCCGGGCGATCTCGTCGTGTGGGATCGGACCGTCGGCAGGCTCGGGGACGTTGGACGGCGATGTCGTCGGGTTGGCCGGGAGGGCCGGGGTCTGCTGGTTGAGCGACGACCACAGCATAGCCCCGCCCGCGATGCCGGCGACGGCGACGAGCGCGACGGCCCCCGTCAGCGCGGCGCTGCGCCGGTTGCGGGCGGCTCGGGCGCGGGGGAGTAGGTCGGGCGCGGTCAGGATGTGATCGTCGACGACGGCGTGCAGCCGGTCGGACAGGTGTTCGTCGTTCATGCCAGTTCCTCGATCTTCTGGTCGGTGAGGATCCCGCGGAGGGCGGCGATCGCATCGGAGGTCAACTTCTTGACGTTGCCTTCCGAGCAGCCGAGCGCGGCGGCGGTTTCCGCCACCGACGCGTCGAGGAAGTAGCGCCACACGAGGCAAGCGCGACGTCGGGCGGTGAGGTGCCCCAGGGCCCGGCTGAGTTCGTCGCGGTCGTCGATCTGGGTCTGCGGGTCCGTGGGGGACTCGAGCCGGATCTCATCTTGTGGTGCCTCCCGTCGCCAGGGGCGGCGGGATTCGTCGACGAGGAGTCGCATCAGCGAACGGCGGGCGTAGGGCTCCGGATCTTGGATCCGGGCCCACTTGGCGTGGACGCGCAGGAGTGCCTCCTGCGTGGCGTCTTCGGCCTTGTGCCAGTCGCCGCTGAGTAGGTATCCCGCGTGGCAGAGACGTTGGTAAGCGCGACGCACGAATGCGTCGAACTCAGCGTCCACCTGCTTGCGATCCACCGTGTCTCCTCTCGGTTGCACGGTAGACGTAAACCGAGTGGTGGTGGGTTGCCTCGCGGCGGGGAGAGATTTGCGGCGGTTGGACTCGGCCGGGGGATCGGCCACCCCTTGCCCATCAGCGTGGCGGTCACTTCCCGGGCCGACTCACATGCGCCGGGACCCTTGACCCGCTTCTTTCCGTAGCGGAGCGTGCCGCGGCCGCTGACCGTGTTGCTGTTGTCGCGGCCCGCATCCGAGAACGCGCCCTCGCCCTCGTGCCCCAGCCGTCCGTCGTGGATCTTCTCTTCGAGATCGTCGCCGTCGAGTTCGGACGCCACATCGAGCAGGCAACTCACCGCCTTGATGCGGGGTGGCGTGCCGAAGCTCTCGCGGATCCCTCGGCGATACCGCCAAGGCCCGACGGTCCCGGGCGTGATGTCGGCCCAGATGTCGATGGTGTCGGGCTTCTCCGGCCAGAGCCCCAACAAGTAGCCGGCCGCGAGTCCGCCGAGCGCGGCTCTTGGTCCGGCAAGGAGAAGGCCTCCGAGGGCGAGAGCGTCCCAGGACGGCTGCCTCGTCGCCGCGTAGAGACCGGTTGCGACGCGGAAGAAGATCTTGTCGCGGACTGTTCGACGGAGGAAGCAGTCTGTGACGCCGGAGGAGAGGGCCTGTTGGCGCGTGAAGACGCCGTGTTGGGCATTGATGAGCGCTTGGAGTTGGACAGGTGTTGTTTTTCGGTGGTGCACGCCCCC
>JAUNUL010000029.1 GCA_030538175.1 Propionibacteriaceae bacterium
GGGTCGGGGTCACCGGCGTGGCCGGGGTCAGCGGCGGCAAGACCGGCGACAGCCCCCTCGAAGGTGAGCTCCGCTTCCTGGGCTCCTGTGATGATCTCCGCCTCGACCCCGAGCAGCCGGGCCACCCCGGCGGTGAGCTCCGAGGCGTTCGCGACATCCCGCGCGGCGGAAGTGGCGATGAACCGCACCCGGTCGACGGCCAACTCCGCGAGCAGGTCGGCGTACTCCCCCAGCGCGACGAACGTGCGCTCCAACGCGGCGGGTGCGAACCGGCCGCTCGTGTCGACCCCCTGGCCGAGCCGCACCAGCCGAAGCTGACGAGTGAGCTCGACGATCGTCCCATCGGGTTGGCGCTCCAGAACCAGCAGTCGCAGCGAATTGGTGCCACAGTCGATGGCGGCAACCCTCACTCAGTGCGCCGATCGCTCCGGTCACTGTCGCCCGGGTCCCCGTCGCCGACGTTCCCGTCGCTGACGCCCCCATCGCTTAGGCAGGGACGGGCCCAGAACTCACCGATGGCTTCGAGCGCCTCGTCGCCGAACGGGTTGACCCCCGGCCCGGCGGCCAGCGCGTGCCCGACGAGCACGTGCAAGCACTTCACCCGGGTGGGCATGCCGCCGGCGCTGATCCCCTCGACCTCCGGGACCTGGCCGAGGCTTCCCCGGTCGGCGAGATAGGACTCGTGGGCCTGCTGGTACGCCGCCGCAAGCGCCTCGTCCTCGGCGAGCCGCTGGGTCATCTCTGCCATCACGCCCTGTGCCTCCAGCGTGGAGACTGCCGCAACCGCCCGGGGACAGGTGAGATAGAACGTCGTCGGAAATGGTGTCCCGTCGGGCAGCCGCGGCTCGGTGGCGACCACGCCTGGTTTGCCGCAGGGGCACCGCCAGGCGATGCCTGCCACGCCGCGGGCCGGACGCATCAGTTGTTCGCCAAGCACAGCCTCGTCGGATTCGCTCATCGGCTCCAGGTTCATGCTCTCCTCATTCGATCGTCCCGGGTTACGTCCGGCCTCTGCTACCAGGCCACTGGGCCACGTTGACGTCCGGGCCCACGTTTGACGTCTGGGGTTCAGCGGGCGCCGGTCGGGGTCGGAGTCCGCGGGGTCTCGGTGGGCCGGGGCGTCCTGCTCGGCGTGGCGGTCTGGGTCCGCGGGGTTGCGGTGGCGGTGGCCCGACGGGGCGTCGGCGTGGCCGTCCGCTTCGGTGTCGGGGTGGCGGTCCGTTTCGGGGTGGGCGTCGGGCTGGGGGTCGGCGTACGCGTCCCATCGGTGATGGGCGGCGCCGGTTCGGGTGTCTCCGCCGGGGTCCCGGGCTCCGGCGGCCGCTCGTCGGTAGCCTGGATCGATCCCCACATCCGTTCCCACCACGACGACGGCACGGGGGCACCCGCATCGAAACCGGGCCGATCCAGCTGGTGGCCGATCGGCTGGCCATCCGCGCCGATCACGCGATATCCGGTCTCACCCGGAACCACCCAGCCCAGCCGGGCCCGAGCCTGAGCCCGGACAAAATCGGGGTCGTCCCAACGCGCGAGCTCTTCATTCAACGCGTCGATCTGCTGTTGGGACTCGGCGATGGAGGCTCGGTTGGCGGCGTTGGCCTGCTCAGTCTCATACCACGTCCGCAGGCTGGTGCCATAGGACATCAGCAACAGCAGCACCACGACGATGAGGGCCACGGCCCGCCGGGTGAACCGTCCCCGGGGCGCCTGCGGCTGGGTGGCCAGGCGCGGTTCTTCATCGGCGTCATTGACCAAGGACACCGGGCGGGAAACCGCCCGGTGTCGGGATCGGCGTCGTCCCGGACCGGAGTCCGGACGGCGGTTGCGGGGAGTGGTCGACATCGCGCTTCAGTCTAGGCAGCGATGGGCACGGATCGCGGGAACGCACGCCCCGCGATCCGTGCCCATTCACCTGCTCAGGCCCACCGACCAGCGGTCAGCTGATCGAAGACCAATCGGGACCAGCGCTCAGTTGGCCGAGAACCGCGGGAACGCCGACGCGCCGGCATAGACAGCTGCGTCGTCGAGCTCCTCCTCGATGCGCAGGAGCTGGTTGTACTTCGCCACACGCTCAGAACGAGCCGGGGCGCCGGTCTTGATCTGGCCACAGTTGGTCGCGACAGCCAGGTCAGCGATCGTCACATCTTCGGTCTCACCGGAGCGGTGGGACATCATGCAGCGATAGCCGTTGCGGTGAGCGAGCTCCACCGCATCCAGGGTCTCGGTCAGCGAACCGATCTGATTAACCTTCACCAGGAGCGCGTTCGCGGTGTTGGTGTCGATGCCGCGCTGCAGGCGCTCGGGGTTGGTGACGAACAGGTCGTCGCCCACGAGCTGGACCTTGTCACCGAGGCGATCGGTCATGGCCTTCCAGCCCTCCCAATCCTCCTCGTTGAGCGGATCCTCGATGGACACCAGCGGGTAATTCTCAACCAGACCGGCGTAGTAGTCGACCATCTCGTCGGCGGTCTTGGCGCCACCCTCGAAGGAGTATTTCCCGTCGGCATAGAACTCGGTGGCCGCGACGTCCAGCGCGAGCGCCACATCGGTGCCGGGCTCATAGCCGGCTGCCTTGATCGCCTCGAGGATCAGGTCGAGCGCCTCGGCGTTGGACTCGAGGTTCGGCGCGAAGCCACCCTCGTCACCCAGGCCGGTCGACAGGCCCTTGTCCTTCAGGACCTTCTTCAGCGCGTGATAGACGTCGGTGCCCATCGACAGCGCATCGCTGAACGACTCGGCGCCGATCGGGGCGATCATGAACTCCTGGATGTCGACGTTGGAGTCGGCGTGCGACCCACCGTTGAGGATGTTCATCATCGGCACGGGCAGGACGTGGGCGTTCGGGCCGCCGACATAGCGATAGAGCGGGAGCTGCGCGGACTCAGCAGCGGCGTGGGCCACGGCGAGCGAGACACCGAGGATCGCGTTGGCGCCGAGCTTGCCCTTGTTCGGGGTGCCGTCCAGCTCAAGCATCGCGTTGTCGATCAGGCGCTGCTCGGAAGCGTCGAAGCCCAGCACCTCGGGGCCGATCTGCTCGATCACGTTCTCGACGGCGTTCTGCACGCCCTTGCCGCCATAACGGTCGCCGCCGTCACGCAGCTCGACGGCTTCGAAGGCACCGGTCGAGGCGCCGGACGGAACAGCGGCGCGGCCCTCGGCGCCATCGTCCAGAACGACCTGGACCTCCACAGTCGGGTTGCCGCGGGAATCCAGGATTTCGCGCGCTTCTACGTAGTCGATGGTAGCCACAGGTTTGCCTTTCGCAGTGGACACTTCTCCTCAGGCCTCAAGGGCCCTCGAGGACCACCCTAGTGCGCCCGACTGACAGTGTCCGGCCGACCTCAGATAGCACACCACCGGCCTGTGAGAATGGCCACAGCGCACCACGCCCGCCCGTGACAAACGCCACAGGGCAGCGGAATCAGCCGCGCGCCTCAGCCTCGCGTACTCGATTTTCATAGCCCCGCAGCGCATCCCGCACGGCCTGCTCCGGGTCGATCCCGGCGGCCTGGGCGCGGGCCACCAGATCGAGCGCGCTCGATCCGACCTCCTCGGCGGTGATGGGCTGGCTGGGCAGGTCGTCGGCCTCGTTGAGTACGCCGGCTCCCCGCACCCGCGAGATGACCTTCGCCGCGCGGCTGAGCGACGACAGGGACTCAGGAACGCCGTCCAGCGCTGATCGACGACCCTTCGCCGCACGTTTCGCGGCCTCCCAGGTGGCGTTCACGTCATCGGGCACGGGCACATCGGTGAACACCCAGGGGTGGCGCTCGATCAGCTTGTCCGCGATGTCACGCGCGACGTCTTCGAGATCGAACCGATCGGTCTCGGCCGCGATCGTCGCGTGGAAGACGACCTGCAACAGCAGATCACCGAGCTCTTCACGCAGATGGGCATCATCGCCGGTCTCGATGGCGTCGACGACCTCGCAGGTCTCCTCGACGAGATAGCGGACCAGGGACCGATGGGTCTGCCGCGCGTCCCAGGGGCACTCGACCCGCAGCCGGGCCATCACCTCGACAAAGCGCGCCAGCTCAGGCAGCCCGGTCACGTGGCGTCAGCTCATTCGGGCTGGCCCGCACGCTTGGACAGCGACGGGTTGCGCAGCGTCTCGAACGGCTCCAACCCGGTCAGCCCATAGCGGGGGTTGACCTTGACCGGCACGGTGGCGAACGCAGCCTGGGTCTCAGCGGTGCCGATGTGCTGGCTCAGCACCTTTTCCTCGGCCTCGGCAACGAACAGGGACATCAGGTGCTCGTTCTGCGTCACCTCGGCGGGCAACTCCTCGGCAGCCACCCTGGCCTCGGCCTGCTGGCGGATGTTCGTGATGCCGTGTTTCGCGGCGATCTGCTCGGCGGCGAGACCGCGCATGCGCAGGCTGAGGGCCCAGGACTGCCAGGGAGTGCCGGGCTGGGCGCGGAGCTCGGCCGGGAGGTTGTCGGTGATCTCGGTGACCTCGGCGACGGTGATCCGCTCGGTGCCAACGGTGGCGGCGGTCGAGGGGCGGGAGCAGGCCGACATCGTGCCGATGAGCGCCAACGCTCCGACGCCCGCAACGATTCGCGTGCTGAACCGGGTCATGTGTCCGTCCTCGTCCTTCGTCGCGGCAGGCGAAAAATCTGTGTTTCCGGGGGCGATCCTAGCTGAATCTTCCGGAGGGTGGACGCCCGCCAGCGCGGCATAGACCGCGGCGCAAGCGTGCAGATAATGTGCCTGACCAGAGCTATTGCCGGCGTTCACAAGTCAAAGGAGCCGTGGAACATGGCGCAGCGACACAGAGTTGTCATTATCGGCGGGGGCTTCGGTGGGATCAACGCCGCAAAGGCACTCGCCAAGGCGAACGTTGACATCACCATCGTCGACCGCACCAACCACCACCTGTTCCAGCCGCTGCTCTATCAGGTCGCTGCCGGCATTCTCCCCGAGGGTTTGATCGCTCCGGCCATCCGCCGGGTCGTGGGTGGTCAGCGCAACTGTCAGGTGGCGCTCGCCGAGGTCCGCGAGATCGATGTCGAGAACAAGGTCGTGATCGCCCGCGAGCCGGACACCGGCGAGTTGCGGTTGCCATTCGACACCCTGATCCTTGCCGCGGGTGCGACGCACTCCTATTTCGGGAACGAGGAGAAGTTCGCGCAGTACGCCCCGGGCATGAAGACGATCGAGGATGCGCGCTATCTGCGCGACGGAATCCTCGCCAAATATGAGATGGCCGAACTCGAGACCGATCCGGCTGAGAAGAAGCGGTGGCTGACCTTCGCGATCATCGGCGCAGGCCCGACCGGCGTCGAGCTTGCGGGCCAGATCGCGGAGCTCGCCCATGTCGTGCTGCCGCAGGACTATCGCCACGTCGACACCAAGGCGACCCGGATCCTGCTGCTCGAGGGTGCGCCGTCGGTGTTGCCGCCGTTCGACAAGAAGCTGCAGAAGTGGACGCACAACAAGCTCACCAAGATGGGCGTGGAGATCCGCACGAACACCTTGGCCGTCGACATGGATCGGGTGTCGATCACCGTCAAGGGGCCCGATGGCAAGGAAGAGGTCATCCCCTGCCGGACCAGGATCTGGGCCGCTGGCGTCCAGGGTTCTCCCCTGGCCCGGGATCTGGCTGACAAGCTCGGCATCGAGGTCGACCGCGCCGGACGCATCCCGGTCGGACCGGACTGTTCGGTGGCGGGCCGTGACGATATCTATGCCGTGGGCGATGTCATGTCTCTGGACAAGCTGCCGGGCGTGGCTCAGGTCGCCATGCAGCAGGGCAAATATGTCGGGCAGTTGCTGGCCGCCCGGCTGTCCGGCCAGCCGAAGCCGCCGCCGTTCAAATATTTCGACAAGGGCTCGATGGCCACGATCGGCTACAAGGCCGCAGTCGCTGAATCGTTCGGCATGAAGCTCACCGGTCTGCCCGCCTTCGGCGCATGGGCCTTCATCCACATCATGTATCTGGTGGGCTGGGGCAACCGGGTGGGCGCGATGTATACGTGGGCCCGCGCCCAGGTGTTCTCCAACAACCGCGGCCACCGGATCATCACGTTTGACGGCGCGGACGACGTGGCGCACCGTGGCGTCGGCGGGCCCGTCGACAAGCAGGAGCTCGGGGTCAACGTCCCGCTGGGCACGACGACCACGCTCGATGGCCACACCCAGCTCGATGGCCCTCCATTCGCGGCGGATGAAACCAAGGCGATCGAGGACCAGGAAGCCTGACGAACCTGTCCCAACCCTGTTTGACCACGCCCTCGGCCCCGATCCCACCGGATCGGGGCCGAGGCAATTCCAGGGCGTTTCCCGAAGAACCGGGATTGCTGGGGAATGTTTGGCAACCGTCAACCCCGCTGACTGCCAGGAGGTAATTTTTCCTCATCTGAGCGCAAGGAGGCGCCCCATGTCTTCCACTGTCACGACCCCCCGCGAGGCATTCCAGGGCAACGACAAACTCCTGTTGGGACTTGTGCTCAGCATCGTCTCCTATTGGCTGTTCGCCATCTCCCTGGGCACGGTGGCGCCGGCGGTGATGACCGCCCTGAACGGCCCACTTCCCGAGGGCGCGAAGACCTGGCCCTCACCCTTGCTCTCCCCCACCTCGATGAACCTGGCCGTTGCGTTGACCGGGTTGGTCTCCGGCCTGTTCATCGTGCTCCTGGGCGGGTTGGCCGACCGCTATGGGCGGGTACGGCTGACGTTGATCGGCAACGCCCTCAACGTCGTCGGCTGCATCCTCATCGTCTTCGCCAGCGGCAGCCTCGCCGCTCCGCTGCTCATCATCGGGCGTGCCATCCAGGGCCTGTCGGCAGCCTGTGTCATGCCGGCCACGATCGCGATGGTGAAGGCGTACTGGGATGGCCCGGCCCGGCAGCGCGCCGTGTCGATGTGGTCGATCGGATCCTTCGGCGGCGCGGGCCTCGCGGCCTTCGTCGGCGGGCTCACCGCGACGTATCTGGGGTGGCGCTGGATCTTCGTGTTCTCGATCGTGGTGTCGATCATCGCCGCGGTCCTGGTGTTCGGGACGCCGGAGAGCAAGGTCGAGCAGACCGGCACGCACAAGCGGTTCGACTTCGCCGGCCTGCTGGTCTTCCTGATCATGATGCTCGCCCTGATGGTGTTGTTGACCTTCGGCGGCAAGACGTTCGCCTGGATCTCCCTGACCGGCATGACCATGGTCGCGATCTTCGTCATCGGCGTGATCGTCTTCTTCCTGCTCGAACGTGCCCGCGATGACGCGTTCATCGACTTCCGGTTGTTCAAGAACATGAACTTCACCGGCACGGTGACCGCCAACTTCGCTCTTAACAGCACCCTCGGCCTGCTGATCGTCTCCCAGCAGTTGCTGGCCCGCGACGACCGTGTCGGTCCGCTGCAGGCGGGTGCGATGACGCTCGGCTATCCGCTGATGGTCATCCTCTTCATCCGCGCTGGGGAGAAGCTGCTGCAGAAGTTCGGGCCCCGCAGGCCCATGATCTGGGGCTCCCTCCTGGTCGCACTGGCCGCGGCCATGCTGATGCCGACCAACCTGCTGCTGACCCAATATCGCCCGCTGGCGATCGTGGCGTACGCGTTCTTCGGCCTGGGGCTGGCTTTCTTCGCCACCCCGGCCACCGACGCCTGCCTGACCAGTCTCCCGCCGGATCAGGCTGGCTCCGGCATGGGCATCTTCAAGATGGCGTCCTCACTCGGCGGGGCGATCGGCACCGCGGTCGCACTCTCGCTCTTCCTTGGTTTCTCCGGCGCCGATCACACCATCCTCGGCGATGTCATCCACATGGAGGGCCGCCAGGACAACATCGCGATCCGGGAAGCCGCGACCATCGCCTTGGGTGCGATGCTGGTGTTTGCCCTGATCGCCGCCCTTGTCGCCGCCCTCGCGGTGCCCAAGGGCAAGAAGCAGGAGGCCTGACCTGCGATTTGTCTAGATAGGCAGATCACCTTGCTCGCGCCTGCCGAGTGGATCAGGATGACCTGAATCACCACCGGCTAACAGGAGTCACCATGCTGGGCCCGGGCGAGACCTTCCTCAACGAGTCCCGCCGGATGCGACCCTATCTCGCAACCCTGCTGGCCATCGGTCTGCCAGTGGCGCGGCTGCGCGCCGTCCTGAGCGTGCTGGCAGCCAGGGTTGCTCTCACGGTCTCGGTCGTATCCGTTGCAGCTGTCCTGGCCATCCTGCTGTTGGCCGACCCCATCGTGGACCTTGAGATCCGCGGCATGCCCTGGCCCGGGATGCTCGCCATCATCGGGTCGTCCGCCTTGGGCATGTTGGCCGCCAGCAGGGTTGCCACTCGTGGCATGACAGCAGGCGAGCGCTCCCCCTGAGCCGAGCTCACGCCCCAGCCCTGCGCTGTGTAAGCGACGCGCCGATCAACAACAGCGCGGCACTAACGAAAGCAAGGAGCGCCAGACCACCACTGCCGAACATCAGCACATCAACAATGGGCGGCTGGGTACTCACGAGATCGACCACCTCTGGGTGATCGAGTCCAACTCGGTCCTCGACCCACATGACTCTGACGAACGCGTCCACGAACATCCCCAGCGCGAAGGCGCCGCTGATCGCGGCAACGCTCAGAAGCCAGCCAAGCCGACTCAGCACCATCCTTCGAGAATGGTTCGAATGCGAGGTTGTCATCTTGGATTGCACTGATGCCTGGCAAGCGAGATGGCCGCAGGCACGGTCGGCCGCCAAGACTCCAAATTATACTCGGGGAGAGACAGAGGGAACCCGATGAGGTGACACATGTGCTGCTCGAAAATGGTGGACGTGTACCTAGATCTCCCGTATCGATCGCGCGGAGTCTTATTGCGCACCTCATCACGATGTGCATCGTAAGTCACCCGGCCGTTCCAGGCGAGGCCCCAAGCCGATGGGGTAGCGTTAACCACGTATCCACGACTGGAGGTGGATACATAGACGCGCTTATAGAGAGCTCGTCCAAGCCATGGGTCCGCAACCACTGGAAACTTCGTATCACGAGAAAAGTCAATCTCCTGAATCACCTTGTTTCCTTCTATTCTAAATTTCGTGGGCAGGTTCACGCCATCCGCATCGACGGCCCATGGCTTTGAGATCCCAGCGATAAATTCTCCGCCCGAACCCGAAATGATGACATCACCCGACTCGAGCAGACCAATCTTTGAACCGTTCGGAATGGTCAGAGGATACACATACTGGCGCGGAGAATCGGCATCGGGAATAATAGTGTGCATACGCACGGATCCGTCGTCAATCACCTGAACAGCCACATCAGTGGCACGTCTCGACGACCCAAAGAACAACGTTCCATCTGCGGCCTCAACTGGACCACGCACGTCCACCCCCTCTGGGAGCCCCATCAAGACCGACTGTTCAGCAGTCGAGGTGACGAGTGTCCCGCCGGAACTCCCATGATCACGGTTCGATGCCATCCGGCCACGGTCAGTGACGGCGAACTCTTTGCCTCGGGCGCGGAACTGCCCAGTGTTTGACCGCACCGAACCGTCACGCTTTGGCGCCAGTCGCGACACGATGGCCGCCGCATCGTTGGCCTCGCGCCTCGACGAGTCAGCCAGTGCAGCTGGGGCTAGGGGGGCAGTCACCAACACAATCGCAGTGATAAGAGGGATTCTCCGACGCATGGCGCTTCCTCATTGCTGGGCAGGAATCATGTCCGTCAAAACGTACACCGCCACGCCCCCTTGACCGATTTGACTAGTTCCGCTCTAGGAAATCGTGCTTTATTGCTGGGGGATTCCGGATACTGACTACAGCTACGCGGACGCCCCCACCGGCGCAGGCGAGAACACCTGCTCGACCAGTTCCGCACACCACGCGAGCAGCGCAGTGTCCGTGGGCGGTGGCCCGCCGATGGTCGCCGCCTGCGGCCTGGGCACGAGGATGACGTTCGGCTTCACGACCGCTCGCGGGTGAAGCCGTTTGAGCCGCATCATGCGTGATTCGGGCAGGTCGTGGGGGCCGAAGCGCACGACGTTGCCCTGCAGGACGACCTCGGTCAGCCCCGCCGCCCGGGCTGCATTCCGGAATCGAGCGACGGCCAGCAGTGTCTCCACCGGTGCCGGCAGCGAGCCATAGCGGTCGAGCAATTCGGACCGCACCTCGCGCAGGTCCTCCTCGGTGCGGACTTCGGCGAGCCGCTTGTACATCTCCAAACGCAGACGCTCGGACCCGACATAGTCGGTCGGCAGGTGTGCCTCCACCGGCAGCTCGACGCGCATCTCGGCCTCGGTCTCCGGTTCGGCGCCATCGCTGCGGAAGTTGGTGACGGCCTCGCCGACGAGCCGGATATACAGATCGAAGCCGACGTCGGCGATGTGTCCGGACTGCTCGCCGCCGAGCAGGTTGCCCGCACCGCGGATCTCCAAGTCCTTCATCGCGATCTGCATGCCGGCACCGAGGGCGTTATTGGCGGCCATCGTGGTCAGCCGGTCGTGGGCGGTCTCGGTGAGCGGTTTGTCCGGTGGATAAAGCAAGTACGCATAACCCCGCTCCCGGCCGCGACCCACGCGCCCACGCAACTGATGCAGCTGGGACAGGCCCAACATGTCGGCGCGTTCGATGATGAGGGTGTTGGCCGTGGAGATGTCCAGACCGGCTTCGACGATCGTGGTGCAGACCAGCACATCGGCCCGCCGCTCGGAGAAGTCGAGCATCACCTGCTCGAGGCGCTTCTCCCCCATCTGGCCGTGGGCTGTCAGCACTCTCGCCTCGGGGATCCACTCCGCGATCTGGCCCGCGACCTTTTCGATCGACTGGGTCCGGTTGTGGATATAGAAGACCTGGCCTTCCCGCAGCAGCTCCCGTCTGATCGCCGCGACCACCTGCGCCCGGTCATAAGGCCCGGCGAACGTCAGCACCGGATGCCGCTCCTCCGGTGGCGTCGCGATCGTCGACATCTCCCGGATGCCCGTGATCGCCATCTCCAGGGTCCTCGGGATCGGGGTCGCCGACATCGCCAGCACGTCCACGTTGAGCCGGAGCTGCTTCAGCTTCTCCTTGTGCTCGACACCGAACCGCTGCTCCTCGTCGATGATCACCAGCCCGAGATCGTGGAACGAGATCTCCGAGGACAGCAGCCGGTGCGTGCCCACCACCACGTCGACCTTGCCCGTCGCCACCCCGTCGATGACCTCCTTGGCCTCCTTGTCGGACTGGAAGCGCGAGAGGGACCCGACCCGGACGGGGAAGCCGGCGTACCGATCCGCGAACGTCTGGGCGTGCTGCTGCACGAGGATGGTCGTCGGGACCAGAACGGCGACCTGCTTGCCGTCCTGGACGGCCTTGAACGCGGCCCGGACGGCGATCTCGGTCTTGCCATAGCCGACGTCGCCGCAGACCAGCCGGTCCATCGGCACGATCTGCTCCATGTCCTGTTTGACCTCGGTGATGCAGGCGAGCTGGTCGGGTGTCTCGACGTACGCGAACGCATCCTCGAGTTCCCGCTGCCACGGCGTATCAGCGGCAAAGGCATGTCCGCGAGAGGCCTGCCGCGCGGCGTACAGCTTGATCAGCTCCGCCGCGATCTGCTTGACCGCCTTGCGGGCCTTGGCCTTGCGCTTGTTCCAGTCCGCGCCGCCCATCTTGTCCAGGGTCGGGTTCTCGCCACCCACATAGCGGGTCACCTGGTCGAGCTGGTCCATCGGCACGAACAGCCGATCGCCGGGCTGGCCGCGTTTGCTCGGGGCATATTCGATGACCAGGTATTCCCGGGTCGATTCCCCGACGGTCCGCTGGATCATCTCCACATAGCGCCCGACGCCGTGCTGCTGGTGCACGACCGGGTCCCCGGATTGGAGCTCCAACGGGTCGATCTGGTTCTTGCGTCGGGTCGGCATGCGGCGCATCGACTTGTCCGCCGGCCCGCGGCCCGACAGGTCGCCGCTGGTGAAGACCGCGAGCTTGACCGAGTCGATCCGGAACCCATGGGCGAGCTGCCCCATGAGCACGGTCACCAGCCCCGCCTTGGGCGGATTGTTCAGCACGCGCACGGCCTTCGTGCCGATCTCGGCCTCGCCGAGCACCTCGACCATGCGCTTGACCAGGCCCTTGCCTTCGGCCACCATCACGACCCGCCAGCCGTCGGCGACGGCGGCCTTGATCGCGGTCACCGCAGCCTCGGTGTCCCCGCGCCAGGACTCGGTCGGCTCGACCGGCAGGATGCGGCCTTCGCTGCCCACGGTCTCGTCAGCATCCGGTCCGGCGGCGAACGGCGACAGCGTCCACCAGCCCTGCCCACGTTCCAGGGCATGCGTGCGGACGTCGGCGAGCGATTGGTACGCCGACTCCCCCAGGTCGATCGGCGCCTGGCCACCGGAGGCGGCAGCGGCCCAGGAGGCGGACAAGAATTCTTCGCTGGTTGCGTGCAGATCGGCGGCCCGGCCGCGGACGAGCTCGGGGTCGCAGACCACCACCAGCGTGTCCGCCGGCAACACGTCGACCAACAACTCCATGCCGTCGACCAGCACCGGGGTCAGCGACTCCATGCCCTCGACCGCGTGTCCCTCGGCCACCTTCTCCAGCATCTCCGCCAACTGCGGATAGGTCTGGGCGAGGGCCGCGGCCCGACGGCGTACGCCCTCATCCAGCAACAACTCCCGGCACGGGGTTGCGACCATCTCAGTCACGATCTGATCGCTCGACCGCTGGTCCGCGACCGTGAACAGCCGCATCTCCTCAACCGTGTCGCCGAAGAAGTCGATGCGCACGGGATGTTCGAAGGTCGGGGGGAAAATGTCGACGATGCCGCCGCGGATGGAGAACTCCCCGCGTCGCTCGACCAGGTCCACCCGGTGATACGCGGCGCCGACCAGCCGCGCCGCCAGCTCACCCAGATCGTGGTCCTCACCGGTCTCGATCTTCACGGGCAGCAGGTTCGCGAGCCCCTTGACCTGGGGCTGGATGACCGAACGGATCGGCGCCACCACGACCCGCGGGGCGGGTGCGGAGTCCGTGCCGGCCAGACGCCGCAGCACCGTCAGCCGCTGCCCGACCGTGTCCGAGCGGGGGCTCAGCCGCTCGTGTGGAAGGGTTTCCCAGGCCGGGTAGTACGCCACCGCCTCCTCACCCAACACCGTCTGCAGTGAGGTGACGAAGTTCTCCGCCTCCCGATAGGTGGACGTCACGATCAGCAGCGGACGGTCCTCGGCCAGCGCCGCCGCGAGCACGGGGCGGAACGACGGTGTGACCGTGAGGTCAGCGGTGGTGATAACACCGGACCGCGCGTCGTCGCGGGCTGCGGCGACGACGGGATCGGCGGAAATGATCTTGATGAGACCGGGCAGAGTCACCCGACGAGGATAATGCGACCCGCCAAGTCCGCCCGCGTTGGCGAATAGCCGGTCAGACATGTGGGCAGTGGCACCATCGATGCGACTCTCCCACTACACTTCGAAAACCGCCCGAAAGCCAGACCTAGGGGAGGCCTGTGCTCGCACTGCTGATCGTCCATTTCGTCGCGTATGCCGTGGCCCCAATTCTTGTGCGGGTCTTCGGACGCCGGGCGTTCTGGGTGCTGACGATCCCGAATATCGGGACCGCGGTGTGGGCGACCAGTCAGGCACCGGCTGTCTTCCGCGGGGATCTGCCCGATCAGTTCGTGGAGTGGATCCCGGCCATCGCGATGAGCATCGACCTGCGCATGGACGTGCTGAGTTGGGTGCTGACCCTGATCATTTCGATCATCGGGGTCCTCGTGCTCAGCTATTGCGCCGGCTATTTCGATGAGGGCGAGCCCGACCTGGGCCGGTTCGCCGCCCACCTCACGGCGTTCTCCGGGGCGATGCTCGGTCTGGTCTGGAGCGACAACCTGCTGTTGCTCTACCTGTTCTGGGAAATCACCACCGTCCTGAGCTATCTGCTCGTCGGTCACCTCAGCCACAAGTCCGAGTCCCGCACGGCCGCCACCCAGGCGCTCGTCGTCACCACGTTCGGCGGGCTGGCCATGCTCGTCGGCATGGTCCTGCTGGGTTTCGCGGCCGGCAGCTATCGGGTCTCCGACATCCTCGCCGCGCCACCCGAACCGGGCCCGGTCGTCGCCGCAGCGGTCGTGTTGATCCTCGTCGGCGCGATCAGCAAGTCGGCGCTGGCCCCCTTCCACTTCTGGCTGCCGGGTGCCATGGCTGCGCCCACGCCGGTGTCGGCGTACCTCCATGCGGCAGCCATGGTCAAAGCCGGCATCTATCTCGTGGCCCGGTTCGCCGCCGGCTTCGCCGATCGCCCCGAATGGCAACTGACCTGCCTGGTGCTCGGCGGGCTCACGATGGTCATCGGCGGCTATCGCGCACTGCGCCAGCACGACCTCAAGCTGCTGTTGGCCTATGGCACGGTCAGCCAGTTGGGTTTCCTGGTGATCCTGTTCGGATCGGGTACGCAGAATGCCGCGCTGGCCGGGTTGACCATGTTGGTCTCGCATGCGGTGTTCAAGGCGTCGTTGTTCCTCACCGTCGGCGCGATCGATCATGCGACGGGTACGCGGGACCTCCGCGTCCTGCACGGCCTGGCCCGCAAGATGCCCGTGCTCGCGGTCGCCTCCACCCTCGCCGCCGCCTCGATGGCGGGCGTGCCACCGCTCTTGGGCTTCGTCGGCAAGGAAGCCGCCTATGGTGCCCTGCTGCACGGTGAGGGCCCGTTCAGCACGTGGATGCTGGCGGTCGTGGTCACCGGTTCGGTCTTGACGTTCGCCTATAGCGCCCGATTCGTCTGGGGCGCGTGGGGACCCGGCAGCGAGGCCGAAGGGCCGACCGAAACCCACGCCAATCCCTGGGTGGTCACCGCAGTGCCGGCCACACTGGGCTTCCTCAGCCTCGCCCTCGCGTTCCCGAGTGCGCTGGCCGAGCCGATGTTCGGCCTGTACACCGAGCACTTCCCCGCCGAGGCCTATGCCGCCCACCTCGGTTTGTGGCACGGCCTGAACGTGGTGTTGCTGCTCTCCCTCGCCACCCTCGCCCTCGGCGCGATCCTGTTCGCCCTGCGTGTGCATATCGAGGGCTGGCAGAAGGCCGCACCCCACGTCCCGGCGGCCGTGTCGGTCTATCGCGGGGTGATGAAGGCGCTCGACCGGGTCTCCCTCGAGGTGACCGGTCTGATGCACCGTGGCTCACTGCCGCTGTCGCTGTCGCTGATCCTGATCGTGCTGATCGTGATCCCGGG
>JAUNUL010000491.1 GCA_030538175.1 Propionibacteriaceae bacterium
CGCTGCCGGTGGCGAACTTCGCCACCCAGACTGGCCAGCACACCAACGCGGTGTACGGCTTCACCTCGATGCTGATCAACGTGCTGCGTGATGAGCAGCCGACCCACTTGGCGGTGGCGTTCGACGTGTCGCGGCAGACTTTCCGGCAGGGGGTCTATGCGGACTACAAGGCCAACCGGTCCACGTCACCTGATGAGTTCAAGGGTCAGGTCCAGCTCATCAAGGAAGTGCTCGACGCGCTCAACGTGGTCCACGTCGAACTCGATGGCTATGAGGCCGACGATGTCATCGCGACGCTCGCGACCGCTGCTCCGGAGGCCGGTCTCGACGTCCTGATCTGCACCGGTGACCGCGACGCGATGCAGCTCGTCAACGACCGGGTCACCGTGCTCTATCCCCGCAAGGGTGTCTCCGACCTGGCGCGGATGACCCCGGCGGCGGTGGAGGAGAAATACCTGGTGCCGCCGGCGCGTTATCCGGAGCTCGCGGCACTGGTGGGGGAGACCTCCGACAACCTGCCCGGGGTGCCCAAGGTCGGGCCGAAGACCGCCGCCAAGTGGCTGACCGAGTGGGACGGGCTGGAGGGCATCCTCGCCCACGCCGAACAGATCAAGGGCGTCGCTGGCCAGAACCTGCGCGACAACCTCGACCAGGTCCGCGTCAACCGCCAGGTGAACGCGCTGCTGACCGATCTCGAGTTGCCGGTGACGTTCGAGCAGCTCACCCGGCAGACCTGGGACCGGGAGGCCACCCACACGCTGTTCGATGCGTTGGAGTTCCGCGTCCTCCGGGACCGACTGCTGGAGACCCTGCCGCCGGAGGAGACCGAACCCGAGGGCGGGTTCGAGATCGTCGTCGACGTCCTCGGGGCAGGCGAACTGAAGCCCTGGCTCGACGCCCACACCGCCGGTGCCAGTCATGCCGGGGTCGAGGTGACCGGTCAATGGGCGCAAGGGGCCGGCGATGTGCTGGCGTTGTCCCTCGCCGCCAGTGACGGCGCCGCGGCCTGGCTCGACGTGGCCGCACTCGACCCGGCCGATGAACAGGTCTTGGCCGACTGGTTGGCCGATGACTCGCGGATCAAGATGATGCACGACGCGAAGGGCCCGCTGTTGGCGATCTGGTCGCGCGGTTGGGAGCTCGGGGGGTTGGCGTCGGACACCCAGTTGGCGGCGTACATTCTGAAGCCCGATCAGCGGACCTTCGATCTCGGCGACCTGAGCATCCGCCATCTCAAGCGGGAGCTGAAGGTCGATGAGGGGGACCCGAACGCCCCGGCCGACCAAGGCGCCCTGTTTGACGATGTCGACACCGAGGACGCAGCGCGACAGGCGGCGATGGTCCGGGCACGCGCGGTCATCGATCTCGCCGAGGCGCTGGATGGCGAGTTGGCCGAGCGATCGCAGACCCACCTGCTGACCGATATCGAGCTCCCGCTGCAGCGAACGCTGGCCCGCATGGAGCGGGTCGGCATTGCAGTCGACGTCGACTATCTGGACGAGCTCGAGTCCCACTTCGACGCCCAGGTGACGACCGCGGCGGATGCTGCGTACGCCGTGCTTGGCAAGCAGATCAACCTCGGTTCGCCGAAGCAGCTGCAGGCCGTGCTGTTCGAGGAACTCGGGATGCCAAAGACGCGGCGGACGAAGTCGGGATACACGACGGATGCCGACGCGCTGCAGGGCCTGTTCGCCAAGACCGAGCATCCGTTCCTCGCGCACCTGCTGGCTCACCGCGACTCGATCCGGCTGCGGCAGACCGTGGAGGGCCTGCTCAAGTCGGTCGCGGACGACGGCCGGATCCACACGACCTATCTGCAGACGATCGCTGCCACCGGCCGCCTGTCCTCGACCGAACCCAACCTGCAGAACATCCCGATCCGCACCGAG